>JBJKPA010000290.1:0-2733 GCA_046706905.1 Gemmatimonadaceae bacterium | reverse complement strand
TGACCGACGCCTACACCGACACCAACGCCTTCGTGCCGAACGCCAGCGGGTGGTGGGTGCCGGAGCGGTTCATGATGCGCGACCCGGACGGCCAGCCGCACACCACGATGCGGCAGATGAGCCAGCTCGAGGCGGTGCTGGGCAGCCACGGCAGGTCGGCGGAGCAGATGAACGCCTGGGACGCCGTGTACGGCCCGGTGGGACCGGACGGCTATCCCGAGCAGCTCTGGAACAAGCTGACCGGCCACATCGACCACCAGGTGGCCGACTACATGCGCGACCACGGCTACGACCTGCGGGCCTACCTGGCGAAGAACTGGCACACCATCGGCCCCGACCTGGTGGACAAGATCCACCTGTACGTGGGCGACATGGACACCTACTATCTGAATCTGGCGGTGTACCGGCTGCAGGATTTCTTCGCGCAGACGGCCGATCCGCACTACGCGGGGACGTTCGAGTACGGCCGCCCGATGAAGCCGCACGGCTGGCAGCCGTTCACCAACGCCGAGCTGCTGGAGATGATGGCGCGGCACATCGAGGCCCACGGGCCGGCGGGCGGCGGGACGCCGGCATGGATCTACCCATAGGAGTTCGTGGATGCGGGTGCTGATCGTGGAAGACGACCCGGAGCTGGCGCGTGCGGTGCGCGACGGCTTCCGGGACCTGCGGATGGAGGCGACGACCGCCGGGACGTACGACGAGGGGCTCGAGCGGGCCGCCCAGGGCGCGCACGACGTGATCATCCTCGACGTGATGCTGCCGGGGGGATCGGGGTTCGACCTCTGCGCCGAGCTGCGGCGCCGGGGGTGCTCGACGCCGATCGTGATGCTCACCGCGCGCGACGCGGTGGACGACCGGGTACGCGGCCTCGACGCGGGCGCCGATGACTACGTGTCCAAGCCCTTCGCCTTCCGCGAGCTGGCGGCCCGGGTGCGCGCGCTGGCCCGCCGGGCGCCCGCCCTCGTGCCGGAGCACGTGCAGGTGGCCGATCTCTCGGTGGATCTCACGACGCGCCAGGTGACGCGCGGCGGCCGGCCGATCGAGCTCACGGCCAAGGAGTTCGCCCTGCTCGAGGTGTTCGCCCGGCACGCCGGCGAGGTGATCGATCGCGCGGCGATCACCGCCCACGTGTGGGACGAGAACCACGACCCGTTCACGAACGTGCTGGAGGTGCTGGTGCGGCGCCTCCGCCGCAAGATCGACGACGACTTCGAGCCGAAGCTGATCCACACGCTGCGCGGCGCCGGTTACCGCTTCGGGCCCTGACCGATGGCCCTCTCGCCGCTGGCCGCGGTGCGGCTGCGTCTCACCGCCTGGTACGCCGTCACGTTCGGCCTCATCATCTCGCTGCTCGGCGCGGGGCTGTTCGTCGTGATCCGGCACCAGTTCGCGCGCCAGCTCGAGAGCTCGCTGCACGAGGCGACGCTCGAGCTGATCCGCGCCGCGCGCATCCGCGAGGAGGAGAGCAAGTCGGCGCGCGGGGCCGTGGTGGACGCCGTGGACGAGCTGCACATCCCCGACCGGCAGCTCTACCTGCTCGACACACTGGGCCATCCCGTCAAACCGCCGGCCGCCGACGCGTGGATCCGCGAGGCGGCGCGCGCGGCGGCCGCCGCCGGGCAGGTGGACCACCGCCGGCGGGCGCCGCACGATCAGCGTTTGCTGCTGCACGCCGAGCGGTTCCTGCTGCCCAGCGGCACGCCGATGGTGGCCGCCGTGGTCGCCGATCAGGTGGAGCTGGAAGATCAGTACGCGGCGCTGATCGCCGTGTTCAGCAGCGCGGCGTTCGTCGCGCTCGTGCTCGTCGCCGGCGGCGGCTACTTCCTGGCCGGCAAGTCCATGGAGCCGGTGGAACGCAGCATCGCGCACATGCGGCGATTCATGGCCGACGCGGCGCACGAGCTACGCACGCCGGTGGCGGTGATGCGCACCACGGCCGAGGTGAGCCTGCAGCAGCGCCGCCAGGAGGAGGACTACCGCGGCGCGCTCAACGTGGTGGAGAACGAGGCAGAGCGGCTGAGCGGGATCGTGGAGGACCTGCTCACGCTGGCCCGCGCCGACGCCGGAGAACGCGCCGTGCGCCGGCAGCGCATCTTCCTGGACGACGTCGTGGGTGACGCCGCGCAGGCCGCCGGCATCCTGGCCGCGAACAAGGGCGTCTCGCTCGACGTCGGCTCGTTCGAGGAATCGCCGATCGAGGGCGACCCGACGCTCGTGCGGCAGCTCGTGATGAACCTGTTGCAGAACGCGATCAAGTTCACGCCGTCGGGGGGGCACGTGCACGTGGACGTCGCGAGCCGCGACGGGCGGGCGTCGGTGGTGATCGCCGACACAGGCATCGGGATCCCGCCGGAGCACCTGCCGCACGTCTTCGAGCGCTTCTACCGGGCCGATCCGGCCCGTGGGCGGGCGGAGGGGGCCGGGCTGGGGCTCTCGATCGCCCGCTGGATCGCCGACGCGCACGATGCGGAGATCGATCTCGAGTCGGTGCCGGGACGCGGCACCCGTGTCGAGGTCGTGTTCCCGCGCCTCGGGCGCTCGGGCCTGTCATCATCGTGACAGGTCGGCGTGATACCCTTCGAAAGCTTCAACTCCGGAGTCTCATGCGACGCAGGGTTCTCGCCGCGCTCGGCGCGGTGGTCATCGGTGTCTGGCCGGCCGCGGCGCGTGCGCAGCGGCCGGTCTCGCGCGCGGACGCGATTGCCGCGGCGCTGGCCCGTGGGCCGAGCC
>JBJKPA010000289.1:0-6114 GCA_046706905.1 Gemmatimonadaceae bacterium | reverse complement strand
TGCCGCCGTGAGACAGCGAGAGCAGCGCCGAGCTGGCGATCTGCGCCGGGCGGAAGAAGCGGTCCACGCGGGCCGGCGCCGACCGCCGGAAGACCCAGAGCACGAGGACCATCAGCAGATACCCGGCCACCAGGCCCACGATGGGGGAGATGACGATGAACCAGAGGGTCTGCTTCCACTTCGTGCCCCAGAGGATGGCGCCGACGCCGGCCTTGGCGATGGCGGCGCCCGCGTAGCCCCCGATCAGGGCGTGCGACGAGCTGGACGGAATCCCGAAGTACCAGGTGATGATGTTCCAGGCGATCGCGCCGAGGAGCGCCGCGAGAATCAGCGTCGGCGTCACGACGCTCTGCTCGACCATCCCCGACCCGATGGCCCTGGCGACGGCCGTTTTCACGATGAACAGCGCGGCGAAGTTGAACGACGCCGCCCACACCACCGCGGCGAGCGGGCTCAGGACGCGCGTGCCGACGATCGTGGCGATGGAGTTCGCCGAATCGTGGAAGCCGTTGCTGAAATCGAAGACGAGCGCGACGACGATGATCGCGACGACGAACGCGGCCACGTCAGGCGTTCTTGAGGGAGATGCTCCGCAACACCTGGGCGACGCGCATGCAGTAGTCGGTGGTGCGCTCCAGCGAGTCGTACATCTCCTTCCAGCGCATCACGTCGATCGGATCGGCGCCGTCGGCGAACAGCACGCCGACCGCCTCGTGATAGATGCCGTCGGCTTCCTCCTCGAGGCGCTTGACGGCCTCGACGTGGCGCTCCAGCTCGATCGGCTTCTTGATCGCCGAGACGGCCTCCCGCAGGTGGGCGGCCGCCGCGGCCAGCACGCGGGCCAGCTCGCGCCCATGAGGCCGCACGTCGCTGATGTGCAGCATCTCGTAGCGCCGGGCCGCGCCGTCGATCAGGTCCACCACGTCGTCCAGCCGCGAGACGAGCATGTGGATGTCCTCGCGATCGAACGGCGTGATGAAGCTCTTGTTCAGCCGGACGCTCACGGCCGCGGTGAGATCGTCGGCGTCGTGCTCGATCTCCTTGAGCGCGCGGACGTGCTGCGAGGCCCGGGGGGGATCGTCGAAGAGCTGCACGAGTTTGTCGGCGGCGGCCACGAGGAGCGCCGCGAGCTCGTTGAACGATTCGAAGAACTGGTCGTCCCGGGGGATGAGGCGGCCGAACATGGGAATCCGAGGGGGTTGAGGTGCCGCAACCTATCGGGACCCGCGGCAGCCTCGTAAGGGGAACTCCGCCGACCGCCGGTCGGGGTTCGCCCCCTACGCCGGCTGGTATCCGTGCATCATGACCGCGCGGCGGGCCATGAGGTCGGGCCGGGTGAAGAGCCGGATGAGGAGAATCCCGGCCAGGAATCCCCCCACGTGCGCCCAGACGGCGACGCCGCCGTTCACGTTCGGCCCCGGCGAGGTGAGCTCGGGCAACGCCTGCAGGAGCTGCACCATGAACCACCAGATGAGCACGATCCAGGCCGGAATGCGGAAGACCTTGAAGAAGATGATGAAGAAGAAGAGCATGTGGATCCGCACCCGCGGATAGAGCAGCAGGTAGGCGCCCATCACCCCGGAAATGGCGCCCGAGGCGCCCACGGTCGGCACCGGCGAGGAGGGATCGGACGCGATCTGCGTCCCGGCGGCGACGAGCCCGCAGATCAGGAAGAAGGCCAGGAAGCGGGCCGGCCCCATGGTGTCCTCGACGGCGCGGGCGAAGACCCAGAAGAAGATCGCGTTGCCCAGGATGTGCAGCCACCCGCCGTGCAGGAAGATCGAGGTGAGCGGCGTGAGGAGGTTGATCTTCGAATTGTCGATCACGCAGGCGAGCCCGGGCGCGATGGGGAGCGCGTATCCCAGCGGCGCCATGTGCGTGACCTCGCCGGGGATCATCCCGAAATTGCAGATCGCCGCCATCAGCGTGTAGTTGTCGAAGCCGGCCCCCTCGACGAAAAGCCAGACGGCGAACATCGCGGCCAGGAGCACCAGCGTCATGACCGCCGGCCGGAGGTAGAGGTTCTCGTCGCTGAGCGGGATCATACGGGGGCCGGCGTGGGATGGCTGCCAGGGTGGGCGGCCGACCCTGCCGCCGCGTCAGGGCCGGCGGGTTGGCGCCAATCTGTCAGATTCGGCAATGGGTTACGGGGTCCGGACCTGCCAGACTGACCGAGAACTCCGGCCCCCCTCTTGCTTGGAAATATGGCGAGTCGGCGTGGCGAGCGACGCCACGTCATGCATACCACAGGGGAATTCATGGCAGACAAAGTCATCGGCATCGATCTGGGCACCACCAACTCGGTCGTGGCGGTCATGGAGGGGGGCGACCCCGTCGTGATCCCGAACGCGGAGGGGGGTCGGACGACGCCTTCGGTGGTCGGGTTCACCAAGGACGGGGAGCGGTTGGTCGGCCAGGTCGCGAAGCGCCAGGCGGTCACCAATCCCCAGAACACGGTGTTCTCGATCAAGCGGTTCATGGGCCGCAAGATGGGCGAGGTCAAGGACGAGATCGCGCGCGTCCCGTACAAGGTCGTGGCCGGCACGAACGACGTGGCCACGGTCGAGGTGCAGGGCAAGCGCTACACGCCGCCCGAGATCTCGGCGATGATCCTGCAGAAGATGAAGCAGACGGCGGAGGACTACCTCGGACACTCGGTGTCCAAGGCGGTGGTCACCGTGCCGGCCTACTTCAACGACGCGCAGCGGCAGGCCACGAAGGACGCCGGCAAGATCGCCGGCCTCGAGGTGCTGCGCATCATCAACGAGCCGACGGCGGCCGCGCTGGCGTACGGGCTCGACAAGAAGAAGGACGAGAAGGTCGCCGTGTTCGACCTGGGCGGCGGCACCTACGACATCTCGGTGCTCGAGTTGTACGACGTCGAGGGCTCGCGCCAGTTCGAGGTGAAGTCCACGAACGGCGACACGCACCTGGGCGGCGACGACTTCGACCAGCGGGTCATCGACTGGATCGTGGCCGAGTTCAAGCGCGATCAGGGGATCGACCTGTCCAAGGATCCGATGGCGCTCCAGCGCCTGAAGGAAGCCGCCGAGAAGGCCAAGATGGAGCTGTCGAGCACGATGTCCACGGACATCAACCTCCCCTTCATCACGGCCGACGCGAGCGGGCCCAAGCACCTGAACTACACGCTCTCCCGGGCCAAGTTCGAGCAGCTGGTGGACGACCTGATCCAGCGCACGATCCCGCCCATGGAGCAGGCGCTCAAGGACGCGGGGCTCAAGCCCGACGAGATCGACGAGGTGCTGCTGGTCGGCGGCTCGACGCGCATCCCGAAGATCCAGGAGATCGTGAAGAAGTTCTTCGGGAAGGATCCGAACAAGGGCGTGAACCCCGACGAGGTCGTGGCCATCGGCGCCGCGGTCCAGGGCGCGGTGCTGACGGGCGAGCAGAAGGACGTACTGCTGCTCGACGTGACGCCGCTGTCGCTGGGCATCGAGACGCTGGGCGGCGTGACCACGGTGCTCATCCCGCGCAACACGACGATTCCGACCAAGATGTCGGAGGTGTTCTCCACGGCCGACGACAACCAGACGACGGTGGAGATCCACGTGCTGCAGGGCGAGCGCGAGATGGCGCGCGACAACCGCACGATCGGCAAGTTCCAGCTGACGGGCATCCCGCCGGCTCCCCGCGGCATTCCGCAGGTCGAGGTCACGTTCGACATCGACGCCAACGGCATCCTGCACGTGGGCGCCAAGGACAAGGCCACGGGCAAGGAGCAGAAGATCCGCATCGAGGCGTCGAGCGGGCTCAGCGACTCCGAGATCGACCGCATGGTCAAGGACGCGGAGAAGAACGCGACGGACGACAAGAAGCGGCGCGAGGAGATCGACACGCGCAACCGCCTCGACAGCATGACGTACGAGGTGGAGAAGAACGCCAAGGAGTGGTCGGACAAGCTCCCGGCGGAGCTGAAGACGCGGCTCGACGGCGCGGTGGAGCGCTCGCGCAAGGCGCTTCGCGGCGACGACATGAACGAGATCCGTGCCGCGCAGGAGGAGCTGTCCAAGGCGTTCGCCGAGGCGGGGCAGTCGTTCTACGCGCAGTCGCAGGCGCAGGCGCAGCCCGAAGGGGCGCCGGCCGAGGGCGCGCCGGCCGCCGAGGGCGAGAAGCCCGAGGACGTGGTCGAGGCCGACTACGAAATCGTGGACGAGAACAAGAAGTAGTAAAGGTGGAAACGTACGACGCGGGCGCCGGGATTCGATCCGGGCGCCCGCGTTCGCGTCCCGCCGTGCCCTCGCGGAAACCGGGCGGGGGGGCTATGTGTCCAAGCAGTAGCAGATCGCCCGCGGGCCGCCGATCGGCGGCCGGGATCTGAACTCTCGACCCCGCCTTGGGTATGACCCGGGGTCTGACCCAACAGGATGGAATGACCAACATGTCTATTCGTTCTCGCCTCACGCTGGGCGCGGCCGTGACGGTCGCGTTCATCTGCGGTCTGGTCTTCGCGTCCGGGTTCAACATGACCCGGTTCAGCTGGGCCCAGGCCGTGACCCCGCAGTTCGCCTCGGAGAAGCTGGCGCTTCCCGAGCAGACGAAGACCGCCGAAGCGGTTTCCGACGCCTTCGAATGGGTGGCCAACACGGTCACGCCGGCCGTCGTGTCCATTCAGGCGGAGACCCAGCCCCACCGCAGCGCCCGCTCGCAGGGCAACGTGCCGCCGGGGCTCGAGCAGTTCTTCCATCAGTTCCAGATGCCGAACAACCAGCCGGAAGAGTCCAGCGGCACCGGGTTCATCGTGTCGAAGGACGGCTACATCCTCACCAACAACCACGTCGTCGCCGACAACGGCAACCTGGCCGACAAGCTGACGGTGACGCTGCTCGACCACCGCACGTTCACGGCCAAGGTGATCGGCCGCGATTCGACGACCGACGTGGCGCTGATCAAGATCGACGCCAACAACCTGCCCACGGTCTCGCTCGGTGAAGACTCCACGGCGCACGTGGGCGAGTGGGTGCTGGCGATCGGCAATCCGCTGGGGCTCAACTTCACGGTGACGTCGGGCATCGTGAGCGCCAAGGGGCGCCAGCTCCGCGGGCTGCTCAACCCGAACAACCAGAACCCCTACGCGATCAGCGACTACATCCAGACCGACGCGGCGATCAACCCCGGCAACAGCGGCGGACCGCTGGTGAACCTGCAGGGGCAGGTGATCGGCATCAACAGCGCGCTGGCCAGCGGCACCGGGTACTTCTCGGGCTACGGCTTCGCGATCCCGATCTCGCTCGCCCGCAAGGTGATGGAAGACTTCATCAAGTACGGGCACGTGCGCCGGGCGGTGCTCGGCGTGAGCATCAGTGACGTGGACCAGGGCGCGGCGGCGGTGGCCGGCCTGAAGAACGACATCCACGGCGCGACCGTCATGGGCTTCACCGAAGACAACGGTCCGAGCCCGGCCGAGAAGGCGGGCGTGAAGCAGAGCGACGTGATCGTCTCGGTGAACGGCGACTACGTGAAGGACGTCGCCTCGCTGCAGCGCATGATCCGTAACTACGAGCCGGGGCAGACGGTGAACCTCGGCGTCATGCGGTACGGCAAGGAGCTGACCATTCCGGTCAAGCTCGGCTCGCCGCCGTCGAACGCGACCACCACCGTCGCCAGCAACGACATGGGAAGCAACTCGTCGAGCCCCGACGCGGTGGCGAAGACCTCGCTCGGGATCTCGGTGAGCACGATTCCGCAGTCGCTGCTGCAGCAGGACACCATCCCGGCCAAGTACCGCCGGGGGCTGATGGTGACGAGGGTTTCCACGTCGGGCCCGGCCTATCCCGATCCGACGTCGAGCGTGGCCACGAACGGCCTGTTCGCCAACAGCGACATCATCGTCGGCTCGCTGTATCCGAAGAAGATGGACATCAGCAGCATGAAGGACCTGGATGAAGCCGTGAAGGCGGTGAAGAAGGGCGACTACATCCAGCTCCTGGTGTTCAACTGGCAGCAGGATGCGACGAGGCCGGTGAACATACAGATACGGTAGGACAGTAGGACGGTAGGACGGTAGGACGGTTGGACGGTTGGACGGTTGGAATTCGGAAGGGGGGGCGGCCGGCCCCCCCCCCCCCATACAAAAAAACCCCGGGGGTTTTGACC
>JBJKPA010000288.1:0-10015 GCA_046706905.1 Gemmatimonadaceae bacterium | reverse complement strand
CTGGCCGGCCGGCTCGCCGGGCGCGGGCTCCGCGTGCTCGTGCCGCGGCAGCTCTCGCCCAACGACGGCGGGCTGAGCTACGGGCAGGCGGTGGTCGCGGCGGCCCGGCTTTCGCGCCGGTGACCTTGCGCGCGGCCCCGGAGCGCTCAACTTCGGACAATGTCAAACGGAGGCAACATGGGGTCGGGCATTCGGGGACGGCGGATCCGGCGTTGGTGGACGCTGGCTGCGCTGGCGGCCGTGGCGCTCCTGGCCGGCTGCTTCCGCAAGGGGAAGGGGGTGCATCCGGAGCCCGCGCCGATCACGCTCGTGGCCAGCAACCGCGGCTTCTTCGACGTGGACGTATACGTGATGCCTTCGGCGGCGGGCAACGCCATGCGGCTGGGGATGGTGACCGGGTTCTCGCAGGCGTCGCTCATCGTGCGCTACGCGCAGCTGCAGCCCGGCGGCACGCTGCAGGTGCGGCTGCACGGCGTCGGGACCGCCTACGTGTGGGACAGCCCCCCGGTGACGGTGTCGCCCGGCGACCGCGTGGCGCTCGACATCTACACCGACGCCGACGGGCGGCTCAGCCGGTCGGTGCTCTATCCGCTGCCCGACACCAACGACGACGCGTCGCCGGCGCCGGTTGCCCGGCCGCCCGCCCGCTGAGTCCGCGCCCCTGGCGTCCGGAGGGGGACCCGGCTAATATAAGTGTATAACCAGACAGGCATACACTCATATTCAGGAGTCGTTCCCATGGCCAGGCCGCACGGGCGCAGCCCGATGGTGATCACCCACGAAGGCGGGCTCAAGTTCGCCGCCCAGATCCGCTCCCACCGGTTGATCGTGGACCAGCCGGCCGGCGTGGGCGAGGACGCGGGCCCGATGCCGCTCGAGCTGCTCGGCGCGTCGCTGGGCACGTGCGTCGCGCTCTACGTCCAGCAATTCTGCGAGGCCCGCGGGCTGCCCTACGAGGGCATGCGCGTGGAGCTGGACCAGATCGGCGCCCAGAACCCCGGCCGCATTGCGCGCTACATCGTGCGGGTGGTGCTCCCCGCCGCGCTGCCGCCGCAGTACGCCGAGATGCTCGAGCGCGTGGCGCGGAGCTGCCCGGCGCACAACACGCTCGTGCACGGGACCGAGGTCGAGGTGAACATCGAGGCGCCGACCGCCGCGGTGGCCTGACCGCCGCGCGGCTTCGGGCCAACGCCCGACCGCACGGTGCGCGATTCGCCGACAGGCGCGCGCGCCGGGACGGCGTACCCTTCGCCCAGAAGCACCGAGCGGAGGGAGGGCCGCCGCCCCGTCCCTGCCGGCGAACCCCCCAGGCGGCAAGGAAGGATGGATCGATGATGCGGATCAGAATGCTCGGACTGGGCGTGGCGACGGCCCTCGTGGCCGCGGCCGCGCCCGCCACGGCCATCGCCCAGCGCGGCGGGCAGCAACAGCAGATGCAGCAGCGGATGCAGGACCAGCAGATGCAGGAGATGCAGAACATGGTCCAGCGCATGGCGCAGCTGCAGGAGCGTGCCCACACGATGGCCGCCAACATGCAGCAGCAGATGCAGCAGCAGCGCACGCAGCAGACGGAGCAGCAGCGCCTCATGCTGCAGACCTGCCAGGCGGCCGATCAGACGGCGCAGCAGCTCCGCACGCTCGCCGAGCGGGCGCGTGACATGCAGCAGGACCGCGACATGCTCCGCGACCGCGATCAGCAGCAGGACATGGATCAGCTGCGGATCCATCTCCGCACCATGGCCGACCAGCTCGACGAGAGCCTGAAGACCATGGACCGCATGCAGAAACGCCTCGGACCGCCGCCGGCGCCGTAACCCGACGGGGGCGCCCCGTGCCCAGCCGCCGCGGCGAACGCCGCGGCGGCTGTCGCATTTTGTCCCAACCGCTGGGACACCGGCCGCGCCCTGCGGGGCGCGCCGCGCGCGCAAGTGGCGAGCGTCACGCATCCGCGGGGCGGCGGCACCGCGAATGTCGTCGCCGGAACGCGCACCGCTGTCGCGAGACCCGCCCGACTCAGCGCCCACCCGGATCGCCGTACCCTCCGGTCATCCGCGCGGCGCGTTCGCGCCGCGATCGCATGGCCGCCGACGAAGGAGGGGCGTATGTACGGCAAGCGGTTCCTACAATGGATGGGCGCGCTGGCGGCGGTCGCCGGCGTGGCGCTCATCGGAAGCTGCACCGGGGACTCGACGAGCCCCGACCGGCCGGTGTCGGTCGCGCGCGTCGCGTTCTCGTCGCTCTCGGACACCCTGCTCGTGGGCGACTCGCTCTCGCTCTCGCTCGCGGTCGAGGATGCCAACGGAATCCCGTTGTCGCGGCCGGTGACCTGGTCGTCGAGCGATCCCACGCTGGCCACGGTGAGTCAGACCGGGGTCGTGATCGCCCATGACGGCGGCGCGGTGACCATCCGTGCGGCCGTGGACGGCATGACGGCGAGCACGCAGCTCTACCTGCTCGAGCGGGTCACGACGGTGGCGCTGCAGACGCCGGACACCGCCAGCGCCCTGCTGATGAGCGACACACTCTGGTTGAGTGTCGCGCTCAGCGATCCGCACGGGAAGGTGGTGCAGCGCCAGGTGATCTGGGAGACCAGCGATCCCGCGGTCGTAACCGTGGGCGTGACGGAATCGGCGCCGCCGGCCGTCTCGCGCGGTCCGTCGCTGGCGATGGGTCCCGGTTCCCCGGGATCGATCGTGGGCGGTTCGCGCGCCTTCGTGCTCGCCGTCGGGCCGGGCACCGCCGTCGTCACCGCGACGGCGGAGGGCACGTCCTCCAGCACGACGATCACCGTGGGTGAGCCCGTGGCGTCGCTCGAGCTCTCGCTCGCCGACGGCACGGTCGGCCTCGGCCGGCAGCTCCAGATCCAGGCCCGGCTGCACGACCGCAACCGGCAGCAGCTCCACCGCGCGGTCGCCTGGGCGTCGAGCAACCCCGACGTCGCCAGCGTGAACGGGGCCGGGATGGTGATGGGTCACGGCCTCGGCACCTGCACGATCACGGCGACCAGCGAGAACGTGAGCGCCAGCGCGACGGTGACCGTGGTGACGCCGGCCGCGCACTTCAGCGTGACGCCCAGCCAGGTGTCGTTCCTCACGGGGACGTCGCTGAAGCTCATCGTGGAGCTCACCGACGACACGGGCGCGCCGCTGGCGCGCACGCCGCAATGGTCCAGCGCCGACACGACGGTGGCGGGCGTGACCGCGGCGGGCATTCTCCACGGCTTCGCGCCCGGCCAGACCGTCGTCACCGGCACGATCGACGACCTGACGGCCACGGTCGACGTCACCGTCCTGTCCGACGCCCCGCGCGTGACGATCACGCCGCCCGAGGCGACGGTGGACGTCGGCGCCTCGGTGGACTTCACGGCCCGGCTCCTGGACACGAAAGGGCAGCCCGTTCCGGGCGCCCCGATCGCGTGGGCCAGCAGCGACACGGCGCGGATGCTGATCGACGCCGCCGGCCACGCCACCGCGCGGGTCGCCGGGAACGTCACGATCAGCGCGACCTCGGGCGAGATCCGCGGCGAGGCACCGGTGCGCATCGTCGTGCCCGGCGCGCCCGTGCTCACCTCGATCACGATCGTGCCGGCGACCGATTCGGTGCTGACGGACGACGTGGTGCAGCTGGTGGCCACCGCGCGCGACGCGCACGGCAATCCCATGGCCGGCGTGACGTTCGGGTGGTCCAGCACCGACGAGGCCGTGGCCACCGTGGACGAGACGGGACAGGTGACCGCCGCCGGCGAGGGCGTGGTGACGATTCACGCGGCGGCCGGCGGCCGCTCGGGCACGGCGACGATCGCCGTGTTCCGGCATCCGTCGTCCATCTTCGTCGAGCCGGGCGAAATGCAGCTCCGGAACGGCGAGCACGGGTCGCTCAGCGCCACGCTGCGCGACGCCGGCGGCAATCCGCAGGGCGGCCGGGTGACGTGGACGACGAGCGACGCGAGCGTCGCGACCGTCAGCACGAGCGGCGTCGTGACCGGCGTGTCCGCGGGCACGGCGACGATCGTCGCGACCAGCGGCGAGAAGAGCGACAGCGCGCGCGTCGTGGTGACGGGACCGCCGCCGACCATCGAAGAGGGGCTCGGCAACAACCTCTCGGTGCCGGTCGTGTTCTCCGACGGGCTCGGGCTCACCGGGCTCCCGGTGACCGTGGGCGGCGCGCCGCATTATCCGAACACCGGATTGCGCCCCGCCGACATCGAACACCTCCTGGTGGATTCGGTCCCCTACTTCTATCACGGCAACGTGTCCGACTGCGTGTGGCCGGCCGGCACGCCCGCCTACTGCCAGGACGGTCTGAATGCCTGGCAGGCGCAGTGGCTGGACGGGTCGTCCGGACTGCAGCACGCGACGGCCACGTGGGGTGACAACATTCTGAGCCAGCCCCTGCGGACGTCGGCGCCCATCCGCGTCGAGGTCTCGCTGAACGACGTCACGAGCGGACCGCTCGCCGGCTTCAACATGCAGGTGGTGTCGGGCTCCGGCCGCACGGAGGTGCAGGGCACCGACGGCACGACGGCCGCCATGACGCCGACCATCTTCACCCTGGTGCCGCACCTCGTCGTGACGAAGATCGACACCGCGGGCGGCGCCACGGCCGGCGGGCCGGTCGTGGACCTGTACGTGATCAATTCGATCGGCGCCGACGAGGGCCCCGGCTTCTTCGGAGCCGAGGTGAACGTGAGCGGCAAGATCATCTACGGCTACGGCCTGCGGGTGACCGAGCCCGGGTGGTACCGGGTCGCGTTCGTGCTCGAACCCTCGGCGTCGAACGGCGGCGTGACGGCCACCCGCAACGTCACCATCGACGCGGTGACGAACACGGGCGCCGAGGAGAGCGACGGGTCGGGTGAGGCCGGTGGATCCGGCGGTGCACCGACCGGTCCGCGGCCGCTGCCGCAGGTGTCGGGCGACGGCTTCACGACCTGGACCGACATCTACGTCGAGCCCCCGCAGGGAAGCGGTGAGGGCGGCGGCGACACCGGGGGCGACACCGGTTCGGGCAACAACCTCTCCGTGCCGGTCACCTTCGCCGAAGGGCTGGGCCTGACCGGGCTGCCGGTGACGGTCGGTGGCGCGCCGAGCTACGCGAATGCCGGGTTCCGCCCGAGTGCTTCGGGCGAGCCGGCGGTCGACGCGCTGCCGTTCTTCCCGACGGGCTACAACGTCTCCAACTGCGCGCTCGGCGCCACGCCCTACTTCTGTCAGGGCGCGGCTCCCGTCTGGCAGGCGGCGTGGTCCGATGCCGCCGGTCAGCCGACGCGCGACGCCGAAGTGGCCTGGTCGGACAACCTGCTGACCAACCACTTCAACACCCACGCCAACGTCCACGTCGAGGTGGCGCTGCACGACCTCACGACGCCGGCCATGCCGGGGTTCAACATGGCGGTGGTCTCGGGCTCGGGCACGACGGAAGTGCAGGGCACGGACGGCACCACCGCGCTGATCTCCCCCACGGTCTACACCCGCGACGCGCGGCTCACGATCCAGCTGCTGGACAGTGTGACGCACGACCCGGTGTACACGCTCTACAGCGGCGGCGTCTGGCAGGCGGGGGACGGACCCGGCCAGTTCACGACCGAGGTCTCGATGGGCGGCACGCTGGTCTACACGTACAACCTGCTCGTCCAGAACATCACCATTCCGGCGGAAATCGGACACAAATACGGCTGGTATCGGTTTACCTTCTCGATTGACCCCTCGGGGCCGGTGGCCCCGAACGTCCGGATGACCCAGCTCGCCGCCGGTGGCGAGGAGGGGGGATCGGACGAGGGCGGCGGATCCGGCAGCATCCCGTCGAAGAACGTGCCGACGCTGAACACGGGTGCGCAGTCCACGTCGATCGAGATCTGGATCGCCAAGGGCGGCGGTGGGGGCGGGGGTGAGCACTAGCACTGCATGCGCCGCGGGGACGCCGGGGCTTCGGCTCCGGCGGGCCTCGCCGGCGCGGCGACGCCGGAATCCGGCGGGAGGTCGAATGACTCGCACCAGCGTCCGGACCGCGCTCTCCACGGCCGGACTGATGTTCGCGGCGATGCTGACGCCGGTGGACGTCGCGGATGCGCAGACGGTGGACTACCGCGTCTCGCTGGGCTACGCGACCGGCTCGTACATCTTCAGCGGCACGACGTGGAGCGCCGCGATGTTCCACGGCCTGGACGTCCGCGCCGGCCGCTTCACGTTCTCGGCGTCGGTGCCGGTCGTCGCGCAGAACAACACGGCGCTCACCTACATCGGCGGCGTGATCGTGCCCACCGGCGGACCCGATGGGGCGGCGGTGGCCGAGCGGCGCAACGGCCAGCCCGTGCAGATGGGCCCGGGCACCGGCACGGGGCGCGGCGCCAACGGCGGCATGGGCGCGGGCAACGGGCGCGGCAACGTCGTGCCGATCGCGCGGGCCACGACGACGGCCGACACGCTCACCGAGACGCAGCCCGGGGGAACGTCGGTGAACGTCGGCGATCCGTTGTTCTCGGCGAGCGCGGAGCTGTACAGCGGATTCGGCGCACTGCGCGCCGTGAGCGTCCACCTGTTCGCCAAGGCCCCGGTGGCGTCGGTTGCCTCGGGGGTGAGCACGGGGCAGTGGGATTTCGGCGGCGGGGCGTCGGTCTCGCTCGGCGCCGGGCGCACCTTCTTCTTCGCCGACGCGTCGTACTGGGCGCTGGGCAACATGCCCGAGCTGGAGCTGCTCGACAACGTCGTCTACGGGCTCGGGGTCGGGCGGACGTCGGCCGACGCCCGCTGGTCGGTGCTGGTTTCGGCCTCGGGCTCGAGCCCCGTGATCCGCAACGTGAAGCCGCCGGCCTCGGCAGGGGTGAGCGTGGGATTCCGCCCCGGGACGGCGCAGTCGTTCACCGTCGGACTGAATTTCGGCCTCACGGAATCGTCCGCGAAGGTCTCCAGCACGCTGGGCTGGAGGATTCGGGCGTTCTGAACGGGGATGGGGGCGAGGGGGAAAGGCCCATCAGGAAACGACGGAACTGAATACCGAAGGCGGAGGGCCGGCGGCTGACAGCCGTCGGCTCTCAGCCACAACTGCACACGGGATCCCGCTCTGCTCACACGGATGAGCCGAGTGGGGTCCCGTCGCCGTTGCCGACGGCTGAGAGCCGTCAGCTACCGGCTCTCTGCCTTCTGTCGGGGCAGGGCGGGGCCGGCCCTTGTCCTTTCCCACCCCGCGAATACTCTTGTCGCCATCGCCTCGACAGGACTCCGGATGCACCGATCCACGAACGCCGCGCTGGCGGCCACGCTCCTGCTTCTCGCCGCCTGCGCCGGCGAGCCCGCCCGGCCCCCGCTTCCCGCCTACGCCCCGCACACCCGCTTCGTCACCGTCACGACCGTCGCCCTCATGGTCAAGGAGGACGCCGGCGTCCTCCCCTTCCTGAAAAAGGACTTCGCCAGGGGCGGCGTGCTCGACGGCAAGGAAGTCTACGGATTCATGCCGAGTACGATCACCGTCGTGGCCGGCGACACGATCCACTTCCACTTCGTCAATCCCGAAGACGACCTCCACAACTTCGTGCTCCACGACTTCTTCGTGAAACTGCCCGGCCAGACGATCGTGGACACGACCTACGTGGCCCGGACGCCCGGCATCTACGACTTCGCCTGCGCCATCCCCGCCCACCTGCCCATGATGCACGGGCAGCTCGTGGTGCTCGCTCCATCGGCGCTCGGCGAGCGATGACGGGAGCCGCGCCGGAGAACCGTCCGTCCTGACCGCCCCATGTGGCGCGCGCTGAGGCGGCTGGCCGGGCGGCTGCTCCCCGAAGCGGTCAAGCGCCCGCTGCGCGGCCGGCTGTTCGGCTTCCGGCCCTCGCGCTCGCATCTCCGCGCCGAATTCGCCGAACGCGGCGCGGAGGTCGTCGCCACGGTGGACGGCGCGCTCGAGCTGCGCGTGCCGCCCTCGGCGACTCCCGAGCTGCGCTACCACCTTGTGGACAACGGCGACTCGGTGGACGAGATCGCCTCGCTGCTCGCCGTGGCCCGCGACCCCGGCGGGCTGCTGCTCGACGTCGGGGGCCACAAGGGACTGCTCGCCACCCTCTTCTGCCTGGCGTCGCCGCGCAACCGCGCCGTGTGCTACGAGCCGTCGCCGGGGCTCCGCCGCGCCGCGGCCCAGATCCGCGCGCTCAACGGCCTCGACGACCGGCTGGAGCTGAACCCGGCGGCGATCGGCGACCGCCCCGACCGGGTCGACGGGTACGAGGACGCCAGTGGGCTCATCGCGTTCGGCCCGCCGCCCGGCGCCGAGCCGCCCGTCCGGGTTGCCTTCACCACCCTGGACGCCGAGTGCGAGCGGTTGGGCGTCTGGCCCGACGTCGTGAAGATCGACATCGAGGGCTACGAGGATCGGGCGCTGGCCGGCGCCGCGCGCCTCCTCGCCGAGCATCCGCCCATCCTGCTGCTGGAGTTCCACGTGGATCTGCTCGATCGCCACGGGGCGCGGGTGGGCGACCTGGTGGATCTGCTCGAACGGCACGGGTACCGGTTCTTCACCTCCGCGGGGCGGCCGATGCCGGGCGCGCGCGTGGCGCGCTCGGCGCAGGCCGTGATCCGGTTCGTGGCGCGGCCGGCGAAATAAAGAATCTCAGCGGCCGGACCCGCTTCCATCGCGGACCCGGATCGCACATCTTGCGGAGGCCGTCCCACCCTTCAGCCCGCCCGTCCATGCGAACCGCCCTCGTTCCGCTCACCCGAGCGCCAGCCGGAGTGCGCCCAAGTCAGCGCCCGACCGCCACCGCCGCCTCGGAGGGACCGCGGACATGAGCGTACGACTGTCGCAGTTGGCCCAGGGCCTCATCGGCTCGGAGATCCTCAAGATCGCGGCCGAGGTGCGCGAGCTGATCGCGCAGGGCAAGCCGATCTGCAATCTCACGGTGGGCGACTTCTCGCCCACCGAGTTCCGGATTCCGGAGCGCCTCGGGCGCGCCGTGGCCGACAACGTCACCAAGGGACAGACCAACTACCCGCCGTCCAACGGCGTGCTGGAGCTGCGCAAGGCGGTCGCCGCGTTCTACAAGCGCGGGCTGGGGCTCGACTACCCGGTGGAGAGCGTGATGATCGCGTCGGGGGGCCGCCCGGTGATCTACGGCGCCTACCAGGCGGTGGTGAACGAGGGCGAGCGCGTGGTCTATCCGGTGCCGAGCTGGAACAACAACCACTACGCGAGCATCGTCGGGGCGAAGCCGGTGGAGGTCGCCTGCGGGGCCGACACCAACTTCCTGCCCACGGCCGACCTGCTGCGCGACGCGGTGCGGGGCGCCTCGCTGCTCGCCCTCAACTCGCCGTCGAATCCCACCGGCACGATGTTCACGGCCGAGCAGCTCGGCGCGATCTGCGACCTGGTGCTCGACGAGAACGCCCGCCGCGGGCCGGACGACCGCCCGCTGTACGTGCTCTACGACCAGATCTACTGGATGCTCACCTTCGGCGGCGCGCAGCACGTGAACCCCGTGGGGCTGCGCCCCGAGATGGCCAGGTACACGATCTTCGTGGACGGCATCTCCAAGGCGTTCGCCGCCACCGGACTGCGGGTGGGCTGGGGAGTGGGGCCGGCCGACGTCGTGAAGAGCATGGCCGACCTGCTCACCCACATCGGCGCCTGGGCGCCGCGCCCGGAGCAGATGGCCACCGGGGAGCTGCTCTGCGCGGTGGACGACATCCGCGACTACCACGCGGCGATGCTGCGCGACGTACAGGAGCGGCTCGCCCTGCTGGCCGAGGGCATCGACCAGCTCCGCCGCCGGGGGCTCCCCGTGGAGTCCACGGCGCCGCAGGGGGCGATCTACCTCAGCGCGCGGTTCGGCCTGCACGGCAAGCGGACCCCGGACGGGCAGACGCTGGCCACGAACGAGGACATCCGCCGCTACCTGCTCAACGAGGCGGGGATGGCGCTGGTGCCCTTCCAGGCGTTCGGGCAGCGCGACGAGTCGGGGTGGTTCCGGCTGTCGGTGGGCGCCGTGTCGCCGCGCGACGTGCGGGAGCTGATCCCGCGGCTGCGCGCG
>JBJKPA010000287.1:0-7363 GCA_046706905.1 Gemmatimonadaceae bacterium | reverse complement strand
CGGAGTGTGAAATGAGCAAGCAGGCACTGCTGGACAAGATCGAGCGACGGGAAGTCGTGGTGGGCGTCATCGGGCTCGGCTACGTCGGGCTCCCGCTGGCCGTGGAGTTCGCCAAGGCCGGCGTGCGGGTGATCGGGTACGACGTGAGCGAGCGGGTGGTCGCGCTGCTCAATCGCGGCGAGTCGCACATTCAGGACGTCTCGGCGGCCGACGTGGCCGCCCTCGTGCAGTCGGGGCGGTTCACGGCCACGACCGACGAGAGCAAGCTGGGCGAGGTGGACGCGATCTCGATCGCCGTCCCCACGCCGCTCGTCAAGACGCGCGACCCCGACATGAGCTTCATCATCGCGGCGGCCGAGACGATCGGCCGCCACGTGCACCGCGACCAGATAGTGGTGCTCGAGAGCACGACCTACCCGGGCACGACGCGCGAACTGCTCAAGCCGGTGCTGGAGCAGTCGGGGCTCACCGTGGGCACCGACGTGTTCCTGGCGTTCAGCCCGGAGCGCGTGGACCCCGGCAACCCGCGCTTCCACACCACCAACACGCCCAAGGTCGTGGGCGGGATCACCCCGGCCTGCGCCGAGGTTGCCGGTGCGCTGTACCGGGTGTGCATCGACACGGTGGTCGAGGTGTCGAGCGCCGAGGCGGCCGAGCTGGCCAAGCTGCTCGAGAACACCTTCCGCTCGGTGAACATCGGCCTCGTGAACGAGATGGCCATCGTCTGCGACAAGCTGGGCGTGGACGTCTGGGAAGTGATCGACGCCGCCGCCACCAAGCCGTTCGGCTTCATGAAGTTCACGCCCGGGCCGGGCATCGGCGGCCACTGCATCCCGCTCGACCCGCACTACCTGGCGTGGAAGATGCGGACCCTCAACTACAAGACGCGGTTCATCGACCTGGCCAGCGAGATCAACAGCCAGATGCCGGCCTACGTGGTCGAGAAGGTCGCCCAGGGGCTGAACCAGGCCCGCAAGGCGGTGAACGGGAGCCGCGTGCTGGTGCTCGGCGTCGCGTACAAGAAGGACATCGACGATCTCCGCGAGAGTCCGGCGCTGGACGTGATCCGGCTGCTCGAGCAGCAGGGCGCCGAGGTCGTGTTCCACGACCCGCACATCGCCATGTTCCGCGAGGACGGCCACGAGCAGTACGGCCTGCCGCTCACCGACGCCGAGCTGGAGATGGCCGACGCGGTGGTGATCGTCACCGACCACACGGCGGTGGACTACCAGCGGGTGGTGGACCACGCCGACCTGGTGGTCGACACGCGCAACGCCACGGTGCGCACGCGCCCGTCGCGGGCCCGCGTCCTCTCGCTCGCCACCGGACGCGAGCCCAACGAACCCGCGGCGGCCGGACACTGACGTGACCGGCCGCCGGTTCCTCCTGCCTCCTGTCGCATGAACATCACGGTCATCGGATCCGGATATGTGGGACTGGTCGTCGGCGCCTGCCTCGCGGAGACGGGAAACACCGTCGTCTGCGCCGACGTGGACGCCGGGAAGATCGCCGGCCTCGAGCGCAACGAACTCCCGATCTACGAGCCCGGGCTGGACGCCTACGTCGAGCGCAACCAGGCGGCGGGGCGGCTCCGGTTCACGACCGACGTCGCCGAGGCGATCGGGGCGGCCGACGTCGTGTTCATCGCCGTCGGCACGCCGCCCGACGAGGACGGCTCGGCCGATCTGAGCCACGTGCTGGCCGTGGCCTCCGACATCGGCCGGCACATGCGGCGCGAGCTGGTCGTCGTCACCAAGTCCACCGTGCCGGTGGGCACGGCGGCCAAGGTCTCGGCCAAGATCGCCGAGCACGCGCAGTTCGCCTACCACGTGTGCAGCAATCCGGAATTCCTCAAGGAAGGCGCGGCGGTGGACGACTTCATGAAACCCGACCGCGTCGTGCTGGGCGTCGAGACCGACCATGCGCGGAGCGTGATGGCCGAGCTGTACGCGCCGTTCGTGCGCACGGGGCGGCCGATCATCTTCATGGACATCCCGTCGGCCGAGATGACCAAGTACGCCGCCAACGCGATGCTCGCCACGCGCATCTCGTTCATGAACGAGATCGCGAACCTCTGCGAGCGCGTGGGGGCCAACGTGGACCTGGTGCGCAAGGGCGTGGGGAGCGACGACCGCATCGGCCCGGCGTTCCTGTTCCCGGGGCCGGGCTACGGCGGCTCGTGCTTTCCCAAGGACGTGAAGGCGCTGGTCCACACCGGCGACGAATTCGGTGCCTCGCTCGAGGTGCTCAAGTCGGTCGAAGCGGTGAACGACCGCCAGAAGCAGCGGCTGTTCGAGAAGCTCGAGGGCGCGGTGGACGGCAAGCTCCGCGGCGCGCGGATCGCGGTGTGGGGGCTGGCCTTCAAGCCCAACACCGACGACATGCGCGAGGCCCCGGCGCTGGTGCTCATCGACCAGCTCCTGGCCGCCGGGGCGACCGTGGCCGCGCACGACCCCGCGGCGATGGCCGAGGCCCGCCGCCGCCTCGACGGCCGGATCACCTTCGCCGAGACCGGGTACGCGGCGCTCGACGGCGCCGACGCCCTGATCGTCGTCACCGACTGGAACGAATACCGGCACCCGGACTTCGGGCGCATCAAGCGCGCCCTGCGCCGGCCGATCGTGGTCGACGGGCGGAACCTCTACGACCCGGCCAAGATGCGCGCCCTCGGCTTCACCTACCTGTCCATCGGGCGGGGCGGGGAGGCGGCGTGAGAATCGTCATCACGGGCGCCGCCGGATTCCTCGGCTCGCATCTCTGCGATCGCTTCCTCGCCGACGGCCACTCCGTGGTCGGCATCGACAACTTCGTCACCGGGCACCCGGACAACATCGCGCACCTGATGGGCGAGGAGCGCTTCTCGTTCATCCGCCACGACGTGTCCACGTTCACCTACGTGCCGGGGGACGTGGACGGCGTGCTCCACTTCGCCTCGCCGGCCAGCCCGATCGACTACCTCGAGCTGCCGATCCAGACGCTCAAGGTGGGGTCGCTGGGCACGCACAACGCGCTGGGGCTGGCCAAGGCCAAGGGGGCGCGGTTCCTCATCGCCTCGACGTCGGAAGTGTACGGCGACCCGCTCGAACACCCGCAGAAGGAGACCTACTGGGGCAACGTGAACCCGGTGGGGCCCCGCGGTGTCTATGATGAGGCGAAGCGGTTCTCCGAAGCGATGACCATGGCCTACCACACCTACCACGGACTCGACACCCGGATCGTGCGGATCTTCAACACGTACGGCCCGCGGATGCGTCCGCGTGACGGGCGCGTGGTGTCGAACTTCATCGTGCAGGCGCTGAACCGGGAGCCGCTCACGATCTACGGCGAGGGGAAGCAGACCCGCAGCTTCTGCTACGTCGACGACGAAGTCGAGGGGATCTACCGTCTGTTCCTGAAGGGCGATCACCAGCCGACCAACATCGGGAACCCCACGGAATACACCGTGACCCAGCTCGCCGAAACGGTGAAGGAGCTGACCGGGAGCCCGGCGCCGATCGAGCACCGGCCGCTGCCCCAGGACGATCCGCGGCTGCGGCAGCCCGACATCACGCGGGCCCGCGCGATGCTGGGCTGGGAGCCGAAGCACGACCTGCGCCAGGGGCTCGAGCGCACGATCGCCTTCTTCCGGGGGCTGATGGGCACGTCACGCATGGCGCCCCGGACCCCGCGTCCGGGTGGGAAATCCGGAGGGTGAGGATGCGTCGCGGGCCTGCCGCCCGTTATGTTTCTCCGTCTATGCCCTCACAGACCCGCAGACTCGTCGCGGCGCTGGCGTTGCTGGGTGCCGCCGCGGCGTGCCGGCCGGCCTTCGTCATCACCAAGTTTCCCACCAACGAGGCGCTGTATAAGGCCTCGCTGACCGAATTCCGGAAGGGGCACTGGGACAACGCCGTTTCCGGGTTCGACAAGCTGACGCTCGACCTCGGCGTGCGCGACACCCTGCTCGTGCCCTCGTACTGGTATCTGGGCCTCGCCCACGAGCACGCCGGCGACGAGCTGCTCGCCGCGCAGGCGTTCTCGCGCCTCGTCGAGTCGTTCCCCGACGACTCGCTCGCTCCCCTGGCCAATCTCAAGGCCGGGGAGGCCTACCAGGGGCTCTGGAAGAGCCCGGGGCTCGACGACACCTACGGCCAGACGGCGCTGCAGACGTACACCATGCTGATCCAGCTCTACGGCCAGACGGACAGCACCGTGGCCGATTCGGCGCGCCAGCAGGTGGCCAAGCTCAACGAGTGGTTCGCGGCCAAGGATTACGACACGGGGATGTTCTATTTCCGGAACGATGCCTGGGACTCGTCGATCCTGTACTTCAAGAACGTCGTGGCCCGGTGGCCCGAGACGGACCATGCGCGTCTGGCGATGCTGCGGCTCTCCGAGGCGTACCGGAAGATCCACTACACCGAGGACCTGGCCGACATCTGCACGCAGATGCGGTCGCGGTACCCGGGCGACAAGGACGTGGCGCACGACTGCCGCGGCGTGAAGTCGCGGACCGCGGCGGCCGACACGTCGGGCGGCTCGGCGCCGCCCCTGCCGCCCCCGCGCTGAGCGATGCGCCTCGGCGTCTTCGGCGGCAGCTTCGACCCTCCCCACGTCGGGCACCTGCTGGCGGCGAGCGACGCCTGCGAGGAGCTGGAGCTGGACCGGCTGTTTTTCGTGCCGGCGGCCACCCAGCCGCTCAAGGAAGGGCGGCCGGCCGCGCCGGCCACGCACCGGCTGGCGATGGTCCACCTGGCGGTGGACGGGGACCCGCGATTTTCGGTCTTGGCGGACGAAATCGAGCGCGAGGGATTATCTTACACGGTTGAGACTTTGGCCGGGTTTGCCGAGCGGTACCCGGACGCGGCGCGGTATTTCCTCGTCGGGGCCGACGCGTTCGCCCTGCTCGCCCAGTGGCGCGAGCCGGAGCGGATCGCCCGCCTCGCGCGGCTGGCCGTGCTGCAGCGCAGCGGCGACGCCGTGGCCGAGCCGCCGGCCGGCGTGCCGGCCTCTGCGGTGGTGCGGTTGCACACGCGCCGGGTGGACGTCTCCTCCACGGAGATCCGCGAGCGGGTGCGCGCGGGTCGGCCGATCCGCGGGTTCGTGAGCGAGGCCGTGGCGGACTACATCGCCACGACCGGGCTGTATCGTCAGGGGAAGGCATGATCAAGCAAGTGGTCCAGGCGGTGCTGGGGAACCGGCACCAGCGCGAACGGAAGCGGGTCCAACCGATCGTCGAGGCGATCCTCGAGCACGACCGGCGGCTCCAGGGCGTGTCCGAGGAGGAGCTGCGCGCCCAGACGCAGAAATTCCGCGAGATCATCCGCGAGCGCACGGCCGAGCTGGAGGCGAAGGTCGCCGAGCTGCGCGACGCCAAGCACCACGCCGCGGACGCCGCGGAGCGCGAGCGGCTCGACCACGAGCTGTCGGGGGCCGACGGCAAGGGCGGCGTGGAGGGAAAGCTCCGCGACACGATCACCGACACGCTGGACGAGCTGCTCCCCGAGGCGTTCGCCACGGTGCGCGAGGCGTGCCGGCGGCTGCTCGGGACCAAGGTCATGGTCACCGGGCACGAGCTGGAATGGAACATGGTCCCCTACGAGGTGCAGCTCGTGGGCGGGATCGAGCTCCACCTCGGGAAGATCGCCGAGATGGCGACCGGCGAGGGCAAGACGCTCGTCGCCACGCTGCCGCTGTACCTCAACGCGCTGCCCGGCCGCGGGGCCCACCTCGTGACCGTGAACTCGTACCTCGCCCGCCGTGACTCGCAGTGGATGGGGCACGTGTACAAGTACCTCGGCCTCACCGTGGGCTGCCTGGACGACACCGAGCCCGGCACGCCCGAGCGCCGCGCCGTGTACCTGTGCGACATCGCCTACGGCACGAACAACGAGTTCGGCTTCGACTACCTGCGCGACAACATGGTGGTCCAGACCGACCAGCGGGTGCAGCGGCCGCACACCTACGCGATCGTCGACGAGGTGGACTCGGTGCTGATCGACGAGGCGCGGACGCCGCTCATCATCTCGGGCCCGGTCGGCAACGACAACGACGGCCGCTACTTCGAGCACAACGCCGCGGTGGGCCGCCTGGCGCGCAAGCAGACGGAGCTGGTCAACACGCTGGTCGGGGACGCCGAGCGCGACCTCTCCAACGGCGACACCGGCGCGGCCGGCATGAAGCTGTACAAGGCCCAGCTCGGCGGCCCCAAGAACAAACGCCTCCTCAAGGTGCTCCAGGAGACGGGCAACAAGACACTCGTCCAGCGCATGGAGCTGGACTACATCTCCGACCGCCGCCTCCCCGCCTCCAAGCAGCAGTACCGCGATCTCGAGGAGGATCTCCTCTTCGTGCTCGACGAGAAGGGGCACTCGGTGCACCTCACCGACCGCGGCATCGACTTCATGTCGCCCAACGACCACATGGCGTTCATCCTCCCCGACATCTCGGAGGAGATCCACCACGTGGACCACGACACGTCGCTGTCGCCGGAAGAGCGGCTGCAGATGCGGCGCGACATCGAGGTCGAGTTCGCGAACAAGAGCGAGAAGCTCAACATCATCCACCAGCTGCTCCGCGCCCACGCCCTGTACGAGCGCGACGTCAATTACGTCGTGCAGGACGGCGAGGTGCTGATCGTGGACGAGTTCACCGGCCGCACGATGCCCGGCCGGCGGTGGTCGGAGGGGCTCCATCAGGCGGTCGAGGCCAAGGAGGGCGTCGTCGTCAAGGGCGAGACGCAGACCCTGGCCACGATCACGATCCAGAACTACTTCCGCATGTACGACAAGCTGGCCGGCATGACCGGCACGGCCGAGACGGAGGAGCGGGAGTTCTTCGAGATCTACAAGCTCGACGTGTCGGTGATCCCGACCAACAAGCCGGTGATCCGCGACGACCGCCACGACCTCGTCTACAAGACGCGGCGCGAGAAGTACAACGCGATCGTGGACGAGACCAAGCGGCTGCACGGGCTCGGCTTCCCGGTGCTCATCGGCACGACGAGCGTGGATGCGTCGGAGACGCTGGCCAAGCTGTTCCAGCGCGCCGGCATCGTGCACAACGTCCTCAACGCCAAGTACCACCAGCGCGAGGCCGAGATCGTGGCCCAGGCCGGTCAGCCCGGCGCCGTCACGATCGCGACCAACATGGCCGGCCGCGGCACCGACATCAAACTCGGGCCCGGCGTCACCGAGCCGCGCCCGTCCCTGGTCACCGACCCGGACGGCAAGGAGCAGAACGTGATGGAGGACGGCGGCCTCCACATCATCGGCTCCGAGCGGCACGAGTCGCGGCGCATCGACCGCCAGCTCCGCGGGCGCTCCGGCCGCCAGGGCGATCCGGGCTCGTCGCAGTTCTTCCTGTCGCTCGAAGACGACCTGAT
>JBJKPA010000286.1:0-4365 GCA_046706905.1 Gemmatimonadaceae bacterium | reverse complement strand
GGCCAGGCCTGCGGGGAGCCGCCCCTGCCGGGCCCGATGTTCCCCGGGTTTGCCGTCCCGCCGGGGCGCTCGGCTCCCTTTCCCGCGGTGCAGCTCGCCGAAGCGGGGAACGACTCCACCTACCGGTGGTTCGGCGGCGTTTCGCTGGACGCGCTGGTGGCCCGTCACGGTTGGGAGCCGCTGCCCGGACCTCCCGGGGTTCCGGTGGCGGCGCCGGTCGCCGGCATCGCCCTCGCGCGCGGCGACCTTACCCTGGGTTGGGGGATGGGGCGGGGAGTGCTGGTGGTCCTCGGCAGGCTCATCTTCGCCGGCCCGGTCACATATCGTGGCGTGATCGTGGCGCTGGGCGGGGTGGAGGTGCGCCAATCGGCGGTGATGGTGGAAGGGCTGGTGCTGGCGGGAGGTGGTGTTCCCATGGCGATGGCGGCCAACCAGAACGGCTACATCAACTTACGCTTCGATCCCTGCCTCGTGGCGGACGCCGCCTGGCATGCCGGACGGGTTCGGCTCGTGACCGGTTGGGAGTGGCATCCAACTCCGTGGATGGAGGGTTGAGCGGGGGGTCCGGTCAATCTGTCGTGGGGTGTTCCGGTTGTTACCTCGGGGGCCGTAAGTCGTGTTCCGTGAGGCGTAACCGGCAAGATTGGCGAACCGCATCCGCGCCTGCGGACCGGGTCGCCGAACACTCACCAGACGCCGTTGCCACGCGAGCTTGGGCGGATGCCCCTCGAACCGGCTTCGGCAAGACCCTGACCTTCTCATGGCATTCCTCGGTCGGAGCAAGACGACAGTTGGCCTCGACATCGGTTCGGGCCTGATCAAGGTCGCGGTGGTGGACCACTCCAAGTCGGAGCCGGAGCTGGTCCGCGTGGCGGTCGCGCCCCTGCTCGTGGACGCGATCGTGGAAGGCGAGGTGATGGACCCCGGCATCGTGGCCGAGGCCATCCAGTCGGCCATGACGCAGGCCGGGGTCAAGGTCAAGCAGGTCGTGACCGCCGTGGGCGGCCGCGACGTGATCATCAAGAAGATCCAGATCGAGCGCGTGAAGGAACAGCAGGCGCGCGAGCTGATGCGGTGGGAGGCGGAGCAGCACGTGCCGTTCGACATGGAGTCGGTGGAGCTGGACTTCCAGATCCTCGACCCCGACGCCGACGGGCTGGAAATGAGCGTGCTCCTCGTGGCCGCCAAGCGCGAGCTGGTCGAGTCCAAGCTGCGCGTGCTGACCGACGCCGGTCTCGACGCGGGGGTCGTGGACGTGGACGCCTTCGCGCTGCACAACGCGTTCGAGTTGAACCACCCCGACGCCATGACGGGCGTCGTGGCGCTGGTCAACGTCGGGCACGAAGTCACGAACATCAACATCCTCGAGGACGGGGTGCCGATCCTGACGCGAGACCTCGCGGTGGGCACGCGGCGCTTCCGCGAGGACATGCAGCGTGAGCGCGGCGTGTCGGCCGACGAGGCCCAGTCGTTGCTGCAGGGCTACGACCGGTCGCCGCACATCGATGCGATTCTCGAGACCCGCGGCGAGGAGATCGCGCTGGGGATCGAGCGTGCCGTCGCCTTCCTGGCGTCGAACTCGCGCACGGCGAGCGCGGTGCGCGCGGTCTACACCTGCGGCGGCGGCTCGCGGATTCCGGGGCTCACCGCCTGGCTGGGCGACCGGCTCAAGCTGACGGTGGAGCAGGCCAACCCGCTGGCGTCGTTGAAGGTACGTGACGGGGCCCTCGAGTCGCTCGTCACTGACGAAGTCGCACCGCTCCTGATGCTCCCCATCGGGCTCGCGTTGCGGAAGGTGGCATAGCCTCCCATGATCGAAATCAATCTTCTCCCAGGCGCCAAAAAGAAGGCGAAGCGAGGCGGCGGTCCGCGCCTCGACTTCTCCGCGCTGAAGTCCGGCCTGTCGGAACGGTTCAAGGACCGGTGGCTCGCGGCCGCCGTGATCTGCGGAATCGTCGGGCTGAGCGCGGTGGGCGTGATGTACTTCACGCAGGCGCACGAGGAGCGGACGCTGGCCGACCAGGAACAGAAGGGGTTGGCGGACTCCACGCGGTACGCGTCGGTCCTCAAGGAGCAGGTGCACCTCGAGGCCAAGCGCGACACGCTGCTGCGTCAGCTCAACATCATCCGCGCGATCGACGGCGACCGGTTCGTCTGGCCGCACGTGCTCGAAGAGGTCAGCTCCGCGTTGCCGCCGTTCACCTGGCTCACCGGGCTCACCTACACCGGCACGCCGCAGGGCCAGAACGTGGTCACCGCGGCG
Organism: Gemmatimonadaceae bacterium; assembly: GCA_046706905.1. Classification (GTDB taxonomy): domain Bacteria; phylum Gemmatimonadota; class Gemmatimonadetes; order Gemmatimonadales; family Gemmatimonadaceae; genus JAGWRI01. The sequence goes on along the minus strand of JBJKPA010000286.1, from coordinate 2,102 downwards.
CCCCCGGGTGAGCCGCCCAAGGCCAAGAAGAAGGGCATGGTGGACACCGTGATTCCGCTCGACACGGTCCACGTGCGCATCACCGGCCGGACGGTGGACATCCAGGCGCTCACGCGCTTCATGTCGGATCTCGAGAACTCGCCCTTCCTCGCCCAGGTGAACCTGGACGATTCCAAGCAGGGGATCGACAACGGAATTCCGGTGACGGACTTCCAGCTCACCATGCTGTACACGCGGCCCGACTCGTCGCTCATCCACCGCGTGCCGCTCAAGGTCTCGGTGAAATAGCCATGGCCCTCCTTCCGACCACGCAAAAGGACCAGTACAAGCTGCTTGTGGCCATTCTGTTCGTGGCCATCGCCGGCCTGTACTACAACTTCGTCTGGACGCCCAAGGCGACGAACCTCGCGGCCATCCAGACCCACGTGGACAGCCTCAAGGCCATGAACGACCGCGCCAAGCTGGATGTCGCGCACGGGAGCATCGACAAGCTCAAGGCGCAGGCCACGGAGTACGGCAGCGAGGTGGACATCATGCGCCAGCTCGTGCCGACGGGCAACGAGGTGCCGGCGCTGCTCGAGGCCGTCTCGACGGCGGCCCGCCAGGTCGGCCTCGACATCTCGTCCGTCGCACCCGACGGCGTGACGCAGGGCGACCAGTTCGACACCTACAAGTACAAGCTCGGCGTGACCGGGCCGTATCACAAGATCGCGCTCTTCCTGACCAACATCGGCGAGCTGCGGCGCATCGTCGCGCCGATCAACCTCACGCTGACGGTCTCCGGCGCGCAGCAGCGCAACCCGGACAAGTCGATCCAGCTCCTCGACGCGACCTTCGACATCCAGACGTACGTGGCCCACACGTCGCCGGCGGCCGCGCCGCCCAAGGGGGGCCAGTGAAGCGCTTCCTGATCGCGGCGGCGTTCCTGGCGCTCGGCGCCGGCTCCGCGCACGCCCAGATGACCAAGGCCATCGACAAGGCCCGCGCCGCCAAGGCCAAGGCCGACGCGCACGTGGCGGCCGAGCAGAACACCGCCCGGCAGCAGACCAAGACGCAGACCAAGGCCACGCCCCAGTCGCAGGCGCCCACGCACATCAAGGCCGCGCCTCCGCGCGGCAAGGGTGCGCCCGCGGGTGCCGCGGCCAAGCCGGCCGCGAAGCCGGACACGGTGCCCTCGTTCGTCATGCGTGAGACGTTCGATTACGACCGCGCCGGCACGCGCGACCCGTTCGCCTCGCTGCTCAACACGAGCGACCTGCGCCCGGTGCTCAGCGACCTCAAGCTGATCGGCATTCTCTACGATCCCACCGGCCGCCGGTCGGTGGCCATCATGCGGGACCAGCAGAACACGCTCTACCGCGCCACGATCGGGCAGACCCTGGGCCGCATGCGCGTGTCCCGGATCAAGCCCCGGGCCGTGATCTTTACCATCGAAGAGTTCGGAATGAACCGCCAGGATTCGCTGGTGCTTGTGGATACCACGAAAACGAGGATTCCATGAAACGCGTATTGACGGTTGCTGCGGCGCTGGCGGTCGCGCTCGTTGCCGGGGCGTGGCGCCCGGCGGCCGCGCCGGAGCCGGATGAGGGCGCCGTGACCTCGTTGAGCGTCGTGCCGGCGAGCGGTCGCGCCGAAGTCGTGATCGGCGTCGGCGGAACGGTCGCGGTCCAGGACTTCACGCTCCACGATCCCGAGCGCCTCGTCGTCGACATCTCGGGCGCCTCGCTGCGCATCCCCACGGGCGGCTACGATCAGGCCGACCGCGGCGGCGTGCTCGGCGTGCGCTACTCGCAATTCAGCCGGAACGTGGTCCGCGTCGTCGTCACCCTCGACGCGCCCCACCGCTACGCCGTGGCCCAGGATTCGGGTCGCATCCGCGTGACGGTGGACGGCACGTCGGACGACTTCGCCGCCTGGCACATCGGCGGCGCCGCGGCTCCCGTCGTGGCCAGCGCCGCGCCGGCCGCCACGCAAACCGCGCCCGCGGACTTCCCCATCGATTCCGACGAAGCGCCGGTGCCGGTCACCGTACGGACCCCCGCCCGCCTCGCGGCCCGCGGCCCCGTGCGCGTCGCACCGTACGTGCCGCAGGCCCAGCAGCA
>JBJKPA010000285.1:0-4734 GCA_046706905.1 Gemmatimonadaceae bacterium | reverse complement strand
CGCGTCGTCTCGCGCCAAGGTCGTCAAGGACGCCGCGCGGATCGCGGCCGCGATCGACGCGTAGTTGCGTCAGGCGCGGACCGCCGCCCCGGCTGCGGCGCCCCCAGCACCCACCCGGAAGCCCACGCCGGACCGTGGCGCGCAGCAGTTCGCGGCGCGCATGGCGGCCGCCAACGGGCAGTTCCCGAACTACGCCGAATCTCCATGACCTCGACGGCGGCCTAGCGCCGCGTTTCTATGGCCACCCAGCAAAGCCCCAGTTACGAAAGCGCGTCCAGCCTCGCGGACCTCTACCAGAAGACCGCGACCACGGTGAAGACGGGCATCAAACTCACCGCCGAGGAAGGGCAGCTCCTGCGGATGATGCCGCGGGAGAACATCGCCTACTCGCCCAACGAGAGCCGGTTCCCCGTCGTGCTCGACTACCCGCTGCCGCCGGCGATGATCAGCGAGTTCGGCTACCTGGCCCAACTCACCACGCAGGCGCCGACCAGCGGCACGTTCAGCATGGCGGAAATGTCCTACCGGTTCAGCTACTCGAACCTCGCGCAGGCCATCGATCGCCGGGCGAAGGCGGCCCAGATCGAGCGCCAGACCGCGTTCCAGGCGGCGCAGGCGGCCGCCGGGATGGGACAGGCGGCCGCGCTCGGCGTCTACGGCACAAGCGCCGGCACCATCGCCGTCGTCGCCGCGACCGGATCGGCCGGCACGACGCAGACCGACATCCAGCTCAAGAACGGGTTCGGCTGGTCGCTCGTCGCCGGCTCGACGACGGCGAGCAAGACGCAGATCTCCGCCATGATCCCGAAGGGGGCGCAGATGGCGCTCATCCGGAGCGGCTCGTTGGTGGAGTTCGGCACCGTGGCGGCCTCCCCGGCCGCGAGTGCGGGCGTCGGCTACGTGGACATCACGTTCGCGTCGTCCGTCACGCCCACGGCGAACGACGTGCTGGTCTTCGCCAGCGCGGTGACGGATTCGACCATCGCCGGGACGGACGTCAACAACTGGACGACCGGTGCGGCCGACGTGTTCAACGGGTCCACGCTCCACGGGATCGACCCGTCCGCCTACCCGAATTGGACGGAGGGGTACAACAACACGTCCGTCGGTGGCCACCTGACCTTCGCCGTCAAGGAGGCCATCATCAACGGCATCGCGAACCACGCGGGCGTCGCCCCGAACCGCTTCCTGGTCGGCCAGGGCGTCATGCGCGACGCGATCCAGACGGAAATCAGCAACGGACGGCGCTACAACGCCGGGGAGGCCGTGACCCTCGAGGGCGAGCTGGACGGGTCGCGCTACTTCACCTCCCGGCTCGTGCCGAACGACATGCTGATCGCCTACTACGACCAGGCGTTCACGAAGGTCGACCTGTCCCAGCAGCCGACGGACGGCATGGGGCCGGACGTGTTCAAGATCGTGGACGTCCCCGACCGGGCGGGCGTGGCCGCGCAGTACGAGTGGTTCCACGCGCAGCTCTGCACCAGCCGGGCGGCGTTCGGCGTGGCCGCAGGGCTCACGACCGCGTAGGCCGTGTCCGTCACGGTCCGCGACCGCGTGTTGGAGCGGGTGCGTCGCCAGCAGGCGGCGCATCCGGTCCCGCGCGCGTGGCAGGCCCGGCTTCGCGCCGTGGGCGCCACGGGCGACCGCCTGGAAGGGCTCCGGCTGGCGTGGGAGCCCAAGGGCGACCGCTACGTCGTCTGGAAACTGACGCCGGCGTCGCTGGTGACCCGGGACCGGGCCGCGCAACTGGCGGTCCACTACAGCGCATTGCCCGTGGGCCAGCGCATGGGCCGCGCGATGTGCGTCACCGACTACGCCTTCTTTTGCTGGCATACCCTCCGCTGCGACGCCCGTCGGCTGTGGGTGTGCCAGGGCCTCGACCATGAGGACTGGGGCGGCACGCCGGCGTCGTACACGGAGATCGAAGAAGCGGAACTCCGGGCGGTCGGTGCCGAGACGGCGCCCCCGCCGATCGGAAGCCTGCCGTTCCAGCCCTTCGACGAGCGGACGGTGCGGCACCTCCGCGCCCGGGACCTGCTCGTGCGCTACCAAGGCGACTTGAAGCGCGGGCCGACGGCCGGCGCGCAGGTCGACGCCGCGCAGCGGGCCTACCGCCGGGCGTTCCTCGGCTGGTGGCGCGAGGCGATGGCGCCCAAGGCGGCGTTCCTCCAATGGTGGATGCAGAGCGTCAAGCGCGCGGCCGAGTTGGCGCCGGCGGACCCGAAGATCGCCGACGGCGCCGCGCACTGGGAAGATGACTACCTCGAGACGGGCACGGTGCCCCTGGCTGTCTGACCTCAACCCCGTAGGAGTCCTCGATGCCGACCAAGATGCCGATGCCCGTCACGCCGACCTCGAACACGCAGTCGGCACGACGCCAGTTGCACGCCTCCATGGGGCAGGCCCCGCCGTTCTACGACCAGTTCAAGAATCCCCGGTGGCCGGAGGGCCGGCCGTTCTGGTGCTACACCGAGATCATGGCGAACGGCGTGACACCGCCGATGCCGTGTACGCCCCTGGTGCCGGACGGCTGGGCGTCGCCGATCGACCTGCCGGCGCGCTACATCGACTACTCGCGCTCGGCCTATGGCCACTTCGAGTGGCGCGTGGACGCGATGTACGACCACGACAAGGAGGAGTACGAGCGGTACTACGTGGCCGCCGCCGTGCTCGCGACGGAGAAGAACCAGGGCGTCGTGACGCTTGGGGGCCCGGTGCCGTTCGTGGTGCGGGCGCTCCTGGGGCCCCCGACGCGCAGTCCCAAGATTGCGCAGGCGTTCCTCGCGGCCAACCCGTGGATCTTGGGCTTCACGCAGGAGCCCGACGAGGAGTTGCTCCGCATCATGGCGCGGTCGCGGGACACGCTCGGGATGCCGGCGGAGTCGTACGCGAAGCCGGACGACGTGCTGAGCGCGCCGCCCGCGCAGCTGAAGGAAATGGTGGACGCAGCGGTGGCGGCGGCGCTCGCGGCCGACAAGGAGAAGCGCGAGGCGAAGGGACGGCAGTTGCGGGCGGCCAAGGCGCGGAAGCGCGCCGGCGCCGAGGTCGGGGCGTAGCCGATGACGATGTGGAGCACGCTGGACTGCCTGTTTTTGTTCAACGATAAGGCCGGTCGCACCTACGGGCACGGGTCCGAGCCCGTGTTCACGGACGCCCGCAAGTACGCGCTCCTCTCGCGCGCCCAGAGCCGCGTGGTCGCGATGCTCGCGGGCCGGATGCCCGACGTGCTCTATCCCGCGATGACCGGCGGGAGCCTCCCGACGCTCACGACGTCCGACGGCGGCTACACGTACACCTTCGGCGCGGATACCTACGGCAACAGCTTGGCCCCCATCGGGAACGTCGCGATCTACGCGAACGAGGCCGACGCGCCGGACTATCCCCTCCGGCTGGGCGTCGACTATTACCGGGCGACGCCCCAGAGCATCGCGTTCCCGAACGGCAGGACGTACGGCGGCACCCTCTACTGGCGCGGGATCACGCCGCCGGCGGACATCGATGCGACGCACGATCCGGGACTCTACCCGGAGGCGAGCCGCGAGTTGATCGTGATTGAGGCCGCGCGGCAGTACGGCACGCAGAAGCCGACGGACGCGATGCTGGTCGCGGCGATGCAGACCGAGTGGGACCGGGCGTGGCCGGAGTGGTGCCTCGTCTGGCAGGACCAATTTCGGAGCGGGGGCGCGTGGGCGCCGCCGCTCGCCTCGAAGATTCCCTAGGCCGGAGCCGACGGTATGGGCAGCCCAGTTAATCCGATTCCCGCGCTGGAGGTCGAGCAACTCCAGGGCCTGAAGGTCGGCGGCAAGGTCGTGCAGGTCGAAGCGCACTTCGCGCGGCCAGCCGACACGACCGCGTACACCGCCGGCGACGTGGTGTCCAACAGTACGAGCGCGACGACGCTCCTGGCGTTCGGCGACGACACCGTGCCGTCCGGCGTGGCGGACGCGAAGGGCGGCTCGGCGCTGATCCTCGGCGCCCAACTGTTCACGGACAACAAGGGCGAGACCGCCCAGTACGACCTTGTGCTGTACCGACGCGCGCAGGCCGTCGTCAGCGTCCCCGTGGACAACGCCCCGGACACGACGATTTACGCAGACCGGCTGGACGTGGTGGGGGTCATCAGCTTCCCGGCGGCCGCGGCGGCGGCGGACAGCACGAACTCGACCGGCGCCTCCGCCGAGTGGACGGGCACCGCCATCGGGGTCGTGACGTACGCGGGCGACAAGAAGCTCTACGGCAAACTCGTGAACCAGACGGGCACGGCGCCCGCGAGCGCCCAGAACTTCAGCGTCCGGCTCACCGTCCTCCAGAACTGACCGATGCTGCCGACCGTCCGTCGTGTGGTGCTGGCGCCGACCGGGACGCCCCGTTACCACTACCACGTGTCAAACCGCGGCAACGACGCCTACAACGGCGTCTCGGCATTGCTGCCATTCAAGACCTACGCCAAGGCCAATTCCGTCGCGGTGGCCGGTGACACGATCCTCGGGAACGGGGGCGACACGTTCCGGGAGACCGTGACGGCGGTCGGCGGGGTGAAATACGCGGCGTATGGGAGCGGAAAACCTACCATCAGCGCTGCGGATGTGGTGACAGGATGGTCCGCACAGACGACCCCAGGCATCAATACGTCGCAACTGGTCCACACAAACAAGTATCTCAACGTCGGACGAACCGCGGACTTCGACTACGGTTGTCTGATTCTCCAGCAACCCATCACGGACTGCACGG
>JBJKPA010000284.1:0-4550 GCA_046706905.1 Gemmatimonadaceae bacterium | reverse complement strand
CGCGTACCACATGATCCGCGTGGGTCCGGGCTTCATATAGAAGAGAACACCTGAATCCCCCCGGAATTGCGCGGACAGCGCAGTCGGGGTTACCCTGACCCGTGTCGGGGAACTGGTCCGGCTGCGCCAAATGCCCCGGGGTCGCGATACTGGCCTCGCGTCCGCACGTGTATCGTCACCGTCCACGGTTTGAGGTCTTCATGTCCGAGCTCTCGCGCCGCGCCCTGCGCGCGGTTTCGCTTCTGGCCCTGCCCCTCCTCGCGGCGGCCGCCTGCAACAAGCCGGCCCAGCAGCCCAAGACGCCCCTCTCCGAGATGGCGGCGGGCGGGACCGACAGCACGACGAATCCGCACACCACGCTCTCGCCCTCGGCCCGGGCCGCGCTCGACAGCGGGAACACGCTCTACCGCGCCGGCAAGTACGCGGACGCGCTCAAGGCCTACCAGAGCGCGTCGTCCCAGGCGCCGCTCAATGCCGCACCGTTCTTCGGCATCTACATGGCCGCGGGCAAGCTGGGCAACAAGCCGCTGGCGGACAGCGCGCTGGCCGAGTACGGGAAGCGCAGCGGGACCAGCCCGCAAATGCTCAACGACAGCACGCTGAAGAGCGTGCACGAGGTACCGGCCAAGAAGGGCTGATCCAGGGGGCGGGCCTGGCCCGCGGACCCGGAACGCGATCGGGGGGCGCCGTCTCGGCGCCCCCCGTTGTCGTTCAGGTCCAGTCCAGCATCATGCCACCGCCCCCGGTGCCGACGTCGGCGCTCCGGATCCAGGGCCAGAGCGGCTCCGGCACGCCGTCGTTGACGGCGGAGGCGGCCCGGCCCAGGAGCACGAGCGGGTCGACCGGGGAGTATTTGAGGTTGTCCACGGCGGCGAAGCCGACGCGGAGGTCGTGGCGGGCGTTGGGCACCGCCTCGACGCGCTTGCGCAACATGGACGACATGCGCCGCGCGAACGAGATGGCGCCGGTGTACCCCGTGACCGGCGCGATGACGCCGATGTCGCTCGACCCCAGGGGGCCCACGACGTCGGAGGTCCGGGCGGCGTTCGCCACCTCGCTCACGGTCTCCGTGTCGCGCACCGAGGCATCGAGCGAGAACACGAGGCACGATATTGCAGCGTGCATGCGCACCATTAGGGCGCCGAGCTCGCGGGCCCGCCAACCGAACGTGGGGCCCTGCAGCGTGGCCGAGACGGTGGGTTCCGCCGGAATCGCGTCCACGGGGCCCGGCGTGATCCGGGCACGATGCGTGGACATCTCGAGGCGGCGGGCCAGCTCGTCCACCGGCAGGTTGCCGGGCAGCACCTCGGCGGCCGGGATCGGTCCGCCGGAGGGTTCCGCGACCGGCGTGCCCTCCGGTCCACCGAGGAGGAAGACGGGCGTGTGGATGGGATGGTCCGTCCCGCGGCGCACGGCGGCCACCGCGTCGAGCCCCGACATATCGGGGAGCTGCTGCTCCAGCAGCAGGACGTCCGGCCGCGCGCCGCCCGCCAGGGCGACGAGCCATTGGCCGGTCGGCACGGTGATCACCACGAACCCCCGCTCCTCGAGGGCTCGCGCCAGATCCCGGTCCCGATTCACGGCCATGAGGATGATGGGAGGCGCCGAAATTGATGTCATCGTGACAATCCCTTAGCAAGACTCGCGCCGTAATCGCGACAGATGTGCGAGATCGCGGCGCTGCCTGGGCGCTCGGACGTGGCAAAGAGCATGCCCGTGCGGGCAGCGGCGGCCCGGAAATTGCCCAACGAGTCCCCGCGCATCGCGGCCGGCACCCCCCGCAACGGGTGTGGCTCCGACGACACGGGCGTTGCGCGATTCCCGCAGCGGTGGAGGATCTGTGCGCGAACGGATTGGACGGTGGCGGCGGCTGCCGGAGCGGTGGCTGCACGGGCGGCGACGGGCCGCGGCCCGCTCGGGACTGCGCGCCCGCGGGTGCCCGTCGAGCGTGCTCGTGGTCTGCCACGGCAACATCTGCCGGAGCCCGTTCGCGGCGGCCGTGCTGAGCACCGCGCTCAAGGACTGGGGCGTGACCGTGTCCTCGGCGGGATTCGTCGGGCCCGGACGCCCGGCCCCCTTCATGGCGCGCCGCGCGGCGGCCGCCCGCGGCATCGAGCTCGTGCGCCACCGGTCGCGGGCACTCACACCCGCGCTCGTGCGCGATGCCGCGCTGATCGTGGTCATGGAGCCGGCGCAGCGGACGGCACTGCGGCGCGCGTACGGGGCCGCGGCGCGCGACGTGGTGGTGCTCGGGGACTTCGACCCGGAGCCCGTGGAGCACCGCGCGATCACCGACCCCTTCGACCTTCCCATGGACGTGTACGAGCGCGTCTACGCCCGCATCGAGCGGTGCGCGCGCGTCCTGGCGGAAACCATGACCGTGCCCTCCCTCGCACCGGGCAGGCGCCCCGCCCGCACCACGACGCAGCATGCTCCATCACTTCACGGTTGACGTCGAGGAGTACTTCCACGCCGCGGCGCTCGAGCCCGTGGTGGACCGGGACTCATGGACGACGCGGGAGCGGCGGGCCGAGCGCGCGGTGACCACCCTGCTCGACCTGCTGGCCCGCGCCGGGGCGCGCGGCACGTTCTTCGTACTGGGGTGGGTGGCCACGCACGAACCGGAGATGGTGCGCGCGATCGCGGCCGCCGGCCATGAAATCGCGTCGCACGGCTGGGATCACCAGCGAGTGACCCGTCAGACCCCGCCCCAATTCAGGGCATCGGTCCGGCGCACCAAACGAGTGCTGGAAGATCTGACCGGATCGGCGGTGCTCGGATTCAGGGCGCCGAGCTATTCGATCGTTCCGGGGCGGGAATGGGCCCTCGACGTCCTCGTCGAAGAGGGCTACACCTACGATTCGAGCCTCTTTCCGGTGTGGCGCCCCGACGAGTACGGCTACCCGCGCGCCAACCCGGACCCACACTGGATGGACCGTCCGGCCGGCCGGCTGGCCGAGATTCCGCCCACCACGCTGCGGCGATTCGGCGTGCGCCTGCCGGCCGCGGGCGGCGCGTACTTCCGCGTGCTGCCCTACGGCCTGGTGCGCACGGCCCTGTCCGAGTGCGAGCGGCGCGAGATCCCCGGCACGTTCTACATCCACCCCTGGGAGCTCGATCCGGAGCAGCCGCGGCTGGTCCGCGCGTGGGCGACCCGGTTCCGCCACTACGGCGGGCTGCGGCGCACCCGGCCCCGGCTCGAGCGGTTGCTGCGCGACTTCCGGTTCACGACGGTGGCGCGCACCGTGGAGGCGATGTGATCGCGGTCGGCCCATTCTCGGGCGACGCGAGCGCGTGGGACGCCTTCGTCGAGCGCAGCCCGCAGAGCTCGTTCTGCCACCTGTTCGGCTGGCGTTCGCTCGTGGAGGACGGGCTGGGCCACGCCTTCCGCCCGCTCGTGGCGCACGATGCGCACGGGGCGATCGCCGGCATGCTCCCCCTGGTTCACGTGCGCAGCCGCACGTTCGGTTCGTACCTGGTGTCGATGCCGTTCGTGAACGCGGGCGGGCCGCTGGGCACCGACGCGGCGCGCGACGCGCTGGCGCGCGCCGCCGAGGACGAGGCGCGCCGGGACGGCGTAAAGCTGCTGGAGCTGCGGAGCCGCGTGGACCCGCCGGCCTGGGGGCGCACGACGCACCGGAAGATCACCGTGGAGCTGCCGCTGCCCGCCGCTCCCGACACGCTCTGGCGCTCGTTCCCCGCCAAGCTCCGGAGCCAGATCCGCCGTCCCACGAAGGACGGCATGACCATCCGCTTCGGCCCCGACCAGGTGCACCCGTTCTACGAGGTGTTCGCCGAGAACATGCGCGCGCTGGGCACGCCGGTGCTGCCGCGGCGCTGGTTCGACGCGCTGCCGCCGGCGTTCGGGCCGGTCGTGGACTTCGGCGTCGTGTACGCCGGCGACCGCCCGGTGGCGGGCGGCTGCGGCTTCGTGTGGCAGGGCCGGTTCGAGATCACCTGGGCCTCGTCGCTGCGCGCGTTCAACCGCTCGGCACCGAACATGCTGTTGTACTGGTCGTTCATGACGCGAATGATCGAGCGCGGAGCGCACACCTTCGACTTCGGGCGATGCACGCCCGGCAGCAGCACCCACCGGTTCAAGACGCAGTGGGGCGGCCAGGACGTGCCCCTGCCCTGGTCGCAGTGGTCGTCCAACGGCGCGACGAGTCCGCCGTCGCCCGATCGGCCGGTGTTCCGCGCCGCGTCGGCCTGCTGGCGCCGGCTGCCGCTGGCGGTGACGAACCGGGTGGGACCGGCCATCGCGAGGTGCCTGCCGTGAGCACGAGCCTGGGAGAGATGGCGCGCCGCATTCCGCCCGCCCATTCGCCGGTGCCGGCGTCGGCCCTGCGCGCGATGCGCAGCGGCGCGCACACGCTCGCCGCGCTGTCCTCGTTGCTCGCCGACTCGCTGTCGGCGCGGGCGGTGGGCCTCGTGGACAGCGGGACCCACGCGCTGACCGTGGCGCTGCGGATCGCGGCGCGGAGCGTGGGCGGGCGCGACGGCGCGATCGTCGCGCTGCCGGCGTTCACGTGCTACGACGTCGCGACGGC
>JBJKPA010000283.1:0-2971 GCA_046706905.1 Gemmatimonadaceae bacterium | reverse complement strand
GCCGAACCCCGAGCCCGCTCGCGCCGCCAACGCGCCCGTCTCCCACGAGGCGCGCCGGAACACCGCGTAGGCACGCCGCAACGCCGTGGGTTCCGCCGGCGCGATATTGTGCAGCCGCACACAGGGCGGATTGCCGATCACGAGGTCGAAGCCGCCGCGTTCCGCGACTTCGGCGAAGTGCACGGCGAAGGAAAAGGGCAGCGCGCCGCCGTCGGCGATGCGCCGGCGCTCCCGGCGGAGCGCCGCCATCCGTGTGCGGAGCAAAGCCAGCGTCTCACGCGCCTCGACGGTCACGCCGCGTCGCTCGCCGAACAAGTCACGACCGCGGCCGGCGAGCAGGCATTCGCGGCGACGGTGCTGCACGCCGGCGATCACGCGATCGAGCATCGCCAGCGTCCGCCGCCGCTCGCCGCGGTCGAGCGCCCGGGCCAGCGTGGTCTTTCGAGCGCCGGTGGCGCGCGCATATCGGCGCCGCACCAGCGCCAACGATCGCCCGCCCGTGACGTCGTCGCCGTCGAGCCCCCGACCGGAAAGTGCGTCGCCGACGCGGATGTTGCGGTCGAGATTGGGGAGCGGCGCGACGGTCATCGGATCATAGGGCGCGCACTCGATCACGACCGACAGCCAGAGCCGCAGCTCGCACAGCCACACCGCCATCGGGTTACGGTCCACGCCGAACACGGACCGCATAAGCACGTCGCGGCGCACGTCGCTCACGGCGCGCGCATCGCCGAGCCGGATGCGGAGTCCGGCCACCCGTTGCAGTACGTGGACGAGGAAGGCCCCCGACCCGCAGGCGGGATCGAGGAGCGTGAGACCGGCCAGGCGCTCGAGGAGCGGCGCGCGCTTCCCGGCCGGCACGTCACCGTACACGAGCAGCCGATCGATCTCGATCCGCGGGACGCCCGAATCGGCCAACCACTGCTCCAACGCGAAGTCGGTGACGCGCTCGACCAGATGCTGCGGCGTGAAGAACGCGCCGCTGTCGCGCCGCTCGCCCGTTTCCATGAGCGACTCGAAGGCGCGGCCGAGCATCTCGGGATCCACGGCCGCGTCGCTCCATGTGACGGCGTCCTCCCGGGCGGTGAAGCGGTACCTGGCGAAGAGATCGGCGAGCAGCGCGCCGAACGGTTCGTCGCCGAAGGTGAGCGCGCGATGCCGTCGCTCCAGCGGCGTGGGCGCGAACAGGCCGCCGTTGAGGAAGGGCACGCGGCCGAACGCCCGTGCCGCGGGTGCGCGTCGGCGCGCCGGGGTATTCAGGGTGCCGAAGAACAGTGGGCGCAGGGTTCGCGCATGGAACCCGCCGCCCCGGGTCATGCGCTGATCGAAGATCTCGTTCAGGAACTGGCGCCGTCCGTCCAGCCAGCCCTTGGCCTCCAGGAACGCGAGAAAGAGCAGCCGCGAGGTGTGCAACAGGGCGAGCGTGCGGCGGTCCTCGCTCGCCGCGCGCACGCTCGCCGAGTCGGCCAGCGCCGAGACGCGCGAATCGAGCTCTCTATAGAAGCGGCGGTTGAGTGCATCGCGGCCCAGGATCTCCGTCCACCGCAGGTGCATCAACAGGTCGTCGGATCCGGCGGCCGCGGCAAGCGCGCACACGGTTTCGGCGTCGCTGTCCACGACATGTGTCCGCGCCACGACGAGCGACCGCACGCGCGGCGGCCGGCGGTCGGCGACCCACGCGGCCAACGCGATGACGTCGTCGCGCGCGTCGTGCACGGCGAGGAGCCAGAGGACGTGCGGGGTGCGCGATTGCAGGTGGGCGGCGAGGCGCGGGAGCAATTCCCGCAGCGGCGGCCCGTCGCGCAATTCAACGACGAGCGCACGCACGTTACCCGGCCCGGCGGCGAAATGCACGTCCTGCAATGATTCGGTGACGCCGAGTGCGTCCCGGCGGGAGGCGTCGAGCGGGAGAAGGACGCCGGTGATGCCGAGGGCCGCGAGCAGCGCCCCGAGCCCGGTGGGGGAGTCCGCGGCGGCGAGCAGAGCCGCGGCGGCGCGCAGGGTGAGCACCCGGGCACGCTACGCGCGCCCGCGTTCGACACTCGCATCAGAAGATCGCAAGCTGGCGCAAAATGCGCCGGGCCCGACCGCGCTACGGCAACCGGCTCGCCGTCAGCGACACCACCACCGTCCGCGGCAACCCCGGCTCGTACGCCACCGGCACCCCGTTCACCCGGTCGGGATTCAGGAACGCCGAGCCGATGTACTTCCGGTTCGTCACGTTCTGCACGCTCACGAACCCGTGCACCCCGATCCCGCCCGCCTGCAACAACGGCCGCCGCGTCTCCAGCGTCAGGTTGAGCAGCGTGTACCCGGGCACCCGCACGCTGTTCGCGTCGTCGGCCCAGTACCACCCCGAATGCTCCACGCCCGCCTTGAGCCGCAGCGCGATCGGCTTGGGCAGCTCCACGCCCAGCTCGGCGTTGGCCATCACGTCCGGCACCCCCATCACCTTGTGCCCGCTGTAGTCCGCCGTCGCCCCCGGCGCCCCCAGATACGTCGAGTCCACCACGTAATCCAGATACCGGTTGTGCGACCAGGTCACCGCCGCGCCGCCGAACACGCCCCCCGGCCCCTGCGCCGACAGCCCCAGCTCCGCCCCGCGCCGGCGCGCCCGCGCCGCCGTGAGATAGAACCGACCCCCGTTGTACGGCACGATCTCGTTCGCCACCTCGATGTCGTACAGCGCCAGGTCATACGACATCCATACTGGCCCGGCGCCCCCCGCGGCCTGCTTGTAGCCCAGCTCGTAGGTCGTGGAGCGGATGGGATCGAGCAGCGCGTTGATCCCCGTGGGCGGCATGCCGGGGCCGGGATCCGTTTCGTTTCCCGCCGGCACCTCGATCCCGCCGCCGATGTTGCCGTACACGCTCGACGTCGCCGAGAGGCGCCACGAGGCGCCCAGCTTGGGCGTGAGCCGCGTGAACGCGCGGTTGTCGTTCAGCGACGGATCTATGAAGCTGTGCGCGTA
>JBJKPA010000282.1:0-3886 GCA_046706905.1 Gemmatimonadaceae bacterium | reverse complement strand
CTCCAGCAGGTCGCCGAGCTGCTTCTCGACGCCGCGGTCGGAGGGTTCGTAGTAGCGCCGGCCGACGAGCCGGTCGGGCAGGTACTGCTGCTCGACGTCGGCGCCGGGGAAGTCGTGCGGGTACCTGTACCCAACGCCGATGCCGTGCGACTTCATGCGTCGGTGGGGCGCGTTGCGCAGGTGGAGGGGGACAGGGAGCGCGCCGTGCTCCTCCACGTCGGCGAGCGCGGCGAAATACGCCTTGCCTGCCCGGTTCGATTTGGGCAGCGCCGCCAGAAGCGCGGTTGCCTGGGCAAGCGCGTACTGCGCCTCCGGCAGTCCCACGTAGTCGACCGCCTGCGCCGCGGCCACGGCGACCTGCAGCCCGCGCGGGTCGGCGTTGCCGATGTCCTCGCTCGCCGCGATCACCAGGCGCCGGGCGATGAAGCGGGGATCCTCCCCGCCCGCGATCATCGTGGCGAGCCAGTACAGGGCGGCGTCCGGATCGTTGCCGCGGATGCTCTTGATGTACGCGCTGATGGTGTCGTAGTGACGATCTCCGGCACGGTCGTACGCGGGGACGCGCTGCTGGGCAGCAGCTTCGACGTCGCTCACCCGGGGTGCGATGCGGCCTCCGGCGTCCCGCGATTCATCGGCCTCGGCGAGCGCTGCCGCCGCGTCGACCAGGTTGAGCGCCTGGCGCGCGTCTCCTCCCGCGACGGAGACCAGGAAGCCCAGCACCTCCTCCGCCAGCGCGGCGCGGCCGTCAAGTCCCCGATCGTCGGCAAGGGCGCGCAGGACGACGGTCCGCACGTCGTCGTCGGAAAGTGGTTCGAGGCGGAAGACGCGCAGCCGGCTCAACAACGGCCCGGTCACCGAGATGTAGGGGTTCTCGGTGGTCGCTCCGATGAGCGTGACCGTCCCCTCCTCCACGTGCGGCAGCAACGCGTCCTGCTGCCCCTTGTTGAAGCGGTGGATCTCGTCGACGAAGAGCACCGTCGGTCGGGCGAGCGAGCCATCCAGCGTCAGGCGGTCACGCGCCGCCGCGACGACCGCGCGCACGTCGGCGACGCCGGCCAGCACGGCCGACAGCGTCACGAATTCCGCGCCCAGGCGGTCGGCGAGCAGCCGCGCAAGCGTCGTCTTGCCGCTCCCCGGTGGGCCCCAGAGGATCAGGCTGGGCAGGTGACCCTGGGCGAGGAAGCGGGCGAAGGGCGCGCCGCTTCCGACCAGGTGCGCCTGACCGACGAACTCGGCCAGCGTACGGGGCCGCATCCGGGCGGCCAGCGGCTGGTTCGGCGCGCCTCCCGCGCCGGACGCGAACAGGGGCTGGGACGGTCTCGTGCCGCCCCGGCGAGGCGCCATGCGTGCAGTCTACGGTCCGAGGGTGAACGAGGCGCGCCCCGTCGAGCGCGGGATCGAGCGGTACCAACGCGCACGGTCGCCGCGGCCGGCGGGCCGGAACGGGCGAGCACGGGGATCGTCAGGCCAGGTGCGCACGAGCATCGTCGAGTCCCGGGCGCACGGGGATCGTCAGGCCCGGTACCATGAACCCGCGTCCCCGCCGGCGGCCGGCGGGTGCCACCCGGTCCAGCCGATAGCCCGGAGTCGTCGCCGTGCAGCACCTCACGAACCACCTGCGCATCCCCGGTCCCACACCGCTTCCCGACCCGGTCCGCGAGGCGGGCGGGCGCCAGATGATCAACCATCGCAGCCCGGAGTTCGCCGCGCTGTTCGGGCGGATCACCGCGCGCCTCCAGACCGCCTTTCGGACCTCGAACGAGATCCTGCTCCTCACCACCTCGGGCACCGGTGGCCTGGAGGCCGCGATCGTCAACCACCTCTCGCCCGGCGACCCCGTCCTCGCGGTCAGCATCGGCGCGTTCGGCGATCGGTTCGCGAAGATCGCATCGCGCTTCGGCGCCGACGTCACGAAGCTCGATGCCCCCTGGGGCACGCCCGCCGACCCGCAGGCGGTGAGCGACGCGATCGGCTCGATGGTGGCGGCCGGTCGGACGCCACGGGCCGTGCTCCTGACACACAACGAGACCTCGACCGGCGTCACGAACCCGATCGACCAGCTGTCCGGGGCGGTGCATGCGGCCGCGCCGCACGCGCTCGTGATCGTCGACGGCATCAGCGGGGTCGGAGCCCTCCCCTTCGAGACAGATGCGTGGGGCCTGGACGTCGTGGTGACCGGCTCGCAGAAGAGCTGGATGGCGCCACCCGGCCTCGCCATGCTGTGCGCCTCGGAGCGAGCGTGGGCCGCGCAGGAGCAGGCCTCCATGCCCCGCTTCTACTTCGACCTCAGGGAGCACCGCGCGAGCGCGGCGAAGGGCGCGACCCCCTGGACCCCCGCCGTGGGCGTGTGCTTCGCGCTCGACGCGGCGCTGGAGATGCTCGAGGCAGAGGGCTCCGAGGCCGTCTTCGCCCGCCACGCGGCATGCGGTGCCGCGACCCGCGCGGGCGTTCAGGCGCTCGGTTTCGATCTGCTCGCCGACCCGCGCGTCGCCTCCAACACCGTCACGGCCGTGAAGCTCCCGCAGGGGCTCGAATGGAAGACCCTGAACGCCGACCTCCGGGCGCGGGGGCTGGTCATCGCCGGCGGCCAGGGCGCGCTCACCGGCAAGGTGTTCCGCATCGGCCACCTGGGGGCGGTGACCGTCGACGAGATCATCGCGGGCCTCGCCATCCTGGAGGAGACGCTCGCCGCCGAGGGACGGCCGGTCGAGCGCGGCGCTGCGCTGACGGCAGCCGCACGCGCCGCGGACACGGTGCTCGCGAACGCGGCCGCCCGTGCCGCCGCCCAGGACAGCGCGGCGTGAGGATCCTGGTCGTCGAACGCGTGGCGGAGGAAGGACTCGCGCTGCTCCGCGCCGAGCACGAGGTGGATGTCAGGCTGGATCTGCCGCGTGAGGCGTTCCTGGCCGCCCTCCCCGACTACGACGGGCTGCTCGTGCGCAGCCAGGTCAAGGTCGATGCCGAGGCGATCGCGGCCGGCTCGCGCCTGACGGTGGTCGGGCGGGCGGGCGTCGGCGTCGACAACGTCGACCTGGAAGCGGCGACCCGGGCCGGGATCACCGTGGTGAACGCGCCGACGGGCAACACGGTGGCCGCGGCGGAGCACACTCTGGCGCTGCTGTTCGCCCTCGCGCGCCATGTCGCGGCGGCGGACGCGTCGCTGCGACGCGGGGAGTGGACACGCAGCGCGTTCACCGGCGTCGAGCTGTCCGGCAAGACGCTCGGGATCGTCGGGCTGGGCAAGATCGGCATGGCCATCGCGGATCGGGCGCGCGGCCTCGAGATGGAAGTCCTGGGCCACGACCCGTACGTGACGGCCGAGACGGCGTCGAACCACGGCGTGCAACTGGTGGCCTTGGACGAGTTGCTCGCGCGCAGCGACGCGGTGACCCTGCACGTTCCGCTCGGTCGGGACACGCGCAACCTCATCGGGCGCGCACAGCTGGACCGGATGAAGCCGACGGCCTACCTGCTGAACGTCTCGCGGGGCGGTGTCATCGACGAGTCCGAGGTGGCGGCTGCGCTCGCCGAAGGTCGCCTGGGGGGCGCGGCCGTGGATGTCTACGCGGTGGAGCCGCCGCGGGAGTCGCCTCTCCTTGGCGCCCCGAACACGGTGCTCACACCGCACCTGGGCGCGTCGACTGGTGAGGCGCAGGTGCGGGTGGCTGTCGAGGCAGCCGAGCAGATGCTCGAGATCCTGGCCGGGCGGCCGGCGCG
This sequence comes from Gemmatimonadaceae bacterium, assembly GCA_046706905.1. GTDB lineage: Bacteria > Gemmatimonadota > Gemmatimonadetes > Gemmatimonadales > Gemmatimonadaceae > JAGWRI01. The sequence goes on along the minus strand of JBJKPA010000282.1, from coordinate 169 downwards.
CTACGCGGTGAACGCGCGCCCCTGACACCGCGCGCCTCGCGCCCCTGAACGCGCGGCCCCTGACGCAGCGCGCCTCGCGCGGGCCGTCCGGCATGGCATGATCTTGCGGGGCCTTCGCGCCGGCGATCGCCGGCGCGTCCCCGAACGCGCACGAGCTCGCACTGTCTGA
>JBJKPA010000281.1:0-6177 GCA_046706905.1 Gemmatimonadaceae bacterium | reverse complement strand
CCGGATAGTCGCTCGCCTCGACCGGCGTCTTGCCCACGGCCTTCGACCAGGTGAGCACCTGCTCGGTGGTCGCGTCGCTGGTCGCCAGGCCGCGGATGATTTCCACGAGCTGCATCACCGGCACGGGATTCATGAAGTGCATCCCGATCACGGCCTCGGGGCGCTTGGTGCGCCCGGCGATCTCGGTGATCGAGATCGAGCTGGTGTTGGTGGCCAGGATGGCGCCGGCGTCGGCCTTGGCGTCCAGCTCGGCGAAGATCTTGGCCTTGAGCTCGCGGTTCTCGGTCACCGCCTCGATGACGAGGGCGGCGCCGGCGATCGCGTCGAGCGTGTCGTGTTCGGTGATGCGGCCCAGGATCGCGTCCTTGTCGGCGGCCTGCAGCGCGCCCTTCTTGATCTGCCGGTCGAGGTTCCTGGCGATCGTCTCGCGCCCCTTCGCGAGCGCGGCCTTCGAGATGTCGATCATCGTCACCGGGTATCCGGCCTGGGCGAACACGTGCGCGATGCCATTGCCCATCTGCCCGGCACCGAGCACCGCAATCCGATCGGTCATGCTATGACTCCTCGCGGCGAAGGCGCCGCGCATAGAGATAGGTCAGTCCCGCCATCATGCCCACCGCCGCGGCCAGCCCGCCCTCCGGGCCCCATGCGCCGCCGGTGAGCCACCGCGGTCCCGCGTCCAGCAGCTGATAATCTGGCGTCGCGAGCGGAAATCCGCTCACCGGGGAATGTAAGGGCACGGCCATCACCCAGTTCCACGCGAAGTGGGCCATCCACGCCGCGTACAGGCTTCCGGTGGCGAGCACGATCGCGCCCAGGAACACCCCGGCCAACGTCACCAACGTAATCGGTTCCACCCCCGAGCCGCTGTTCGGCACGTGGAGCAGCCCGAAGGCGACACTGGTCACGACCAGCGCCCACCGCCACCCGACGGCGTCGCGCAGCACGGCGAACGCATAGCCCCGCGTGAGCAGCTCCTCGAGGAGCGCCGCGGGGAGCAGGAACCAGGACACCCGGACGGCCGCGCCGAGCCACGAGCCCGGCGGGGCGTCGCCGAAGCGCAGCCACCCGCCGGCGATCAGCACCAGACAGGGGAGCCCGATCGCCAGGGCGCCGAGCAGCCACCCCTCGATCCAGGCGCGGGGGCGCGCCGCGTCGTGGCCCAGCCACACCGACGACCAGGGCCGCCGGTCCACCAGGCGCACCGACACGTAGGTCGCCACCAGCAGGGCGATCACGCCCGACGCGGAGTCTCCCACGCCGGGCAGGCCGGCGGACGCCGACATCGAACCGAGGGACGCCGCGAGCAGCGTGCCCACCACGCCCCACGCCGCGATCGCGACGACGAGGAAGATCGCGAGTCGCCAGGGAGCGCGGAGCGCCCCCGTCGGCGCGCGGAGGAGTCGGGAGCCGCTCACCCCGCCCGGTCGGGCGCGGGCGAGCGCGTCACGGCCGCTGCGACCAGCGACTTGACGGCGTCGAGCGCCACGAACGGGAGCACGCCGAGCAGCGCGGCGCGCGTGAGGCTGCCGGTGAGCAGCGCGAGCTGCGCCAGCCCGCCCACGTACAGCACGAGCACGCCGGCACCGGCGGCCAGCGCGCGGCCGCGGAAGCCGCGGAGGCGCAGCACCAGTGCCCCGGCGACGAAGGCCGCCAACGGATAGGCGAGCAGGTACCCGCCCGTGGGACCCACGAACCGCATCACGCCCGGAGCGCCCATCGGCGCGAACACGGGAAGACCGGCCGCGCCGAGCACGAGGTAGAGCACCATGCTCGCCGCGCCGTACGCCGGTCCGAGCATCATCCCGGCCAGCACGACGAGCAGCGGCTGGAGGGTGATCGGCACCGGCGTACCGGGGATCGGGATCGCCACCTGCGAGGCGGCGGCCAGCGCGGCCGCGAACCCGGCCACGCCCAGGAGGGCGATCCGGCGGTCTTGGACGAGGGCGTGAGTCTTCATGGGGTCAGTCCCGGGTGACGCTGAGGGCCACGGCGTCGCCGCCCCCCAGACAGAGCGTGGCGAGACCCGTGTGGGCCCCGCGGTCCTGCATGGCGTACAGCAGCGTGGTGAGCACGCGCGCGCCGCTGGCGCCGATGGGGTGGCCGAGGGCGATCGCGCCGCCGTTCACGTTGACGCGGTTCCAGTCCCAGCCCAGCCCGGCGCCGTCGGCCAGCGCCTGCGAGGCGAACGCCTCGTTGGCCTCGATCAAATCGTAGTCGCCGATCTTCGCGCCGGTCAGCTTCATGAGGTTCTGCACGGCGAAGATCGGCGCGAAGAACAGCTCCTTGGGCTCCACGGCGCCGGTGGCGTAGCCGGTGATGCGGCCCATGATCGGCAGGCCGTGCGCGTTGGCGTACGCTTCCGACGTCACGACCAGCGCGGCGGCGCCGTCGTTGAGGCTCGACGCGTTCCCGGCGGTCACCGACAGCTCGTCGGCCTTGCTCGACTTGTCGCCGAACGCGGGACGCAGCCTGCCCAGCGACTCCATGGTCGTATCCTTGCGCGGCTGCTCGTCGGTGTCGACGATGGTCGGGCCCTTGCGGCCGGGCACCTCGACGGGGACGATCTCGGCCTCGAACTTGCCGGCCTCGATGGCCGCGATCGCCTTGCGGTGCGAGTTCACGGAGAACTCGTCCTGCATCTGGCGCGTGATCTTGGCCTTGCGGGCCGTGTACTCGGCGTGCCCGCCCATGTGGACGTCGCAGGCGGCGCACCAGAGGCCGTCCCTGATCATCCCGTCCACCATGGTCTGGTCGCCGAGCTTCACGCCGGCGCGCATCCCGTACACATAGTAGGGGGCGTTGGACATGGATTCCTGGCCGCCGGCCACGACGACCTCGCGATCGCCGGCCTTGATGGCCTGGGCGGCGAGCATCACGGCCTTGAGTCCCGAGCCGCAGACCTTGTTGATGGTGAGGGCGGAGACGCCGGCGGGGATGCCGGCCTTGAGCTGCGCCTGCCGGGCGGGCGCCTGGCCGACGCCGCCCTGGATGACGTTGCCCATGATGACTTCCTGGACCTCGGCGGGGGCGACGCCGGAGCGCGCCAGGGCCGCCTTGATGGCGACGGCGCCGAGATCGGGGGCGGAAAGAGAAGAAAGGCCGCCGAGGAATTTCGCGATGGGGGTGCGGGCGGCTGCAACTATGACAGGGGTATTTGACATGGTCTAAAAACTACGTAAAGGGCGCTGGCAAGAACAGCGGGCGCACATACGGCGCCGGCAAGCACCGCGCCGACAAGAACTGCGCCGGCAAGACCAGCGCAAACAAGGACCGCGCCGGCAAGAACAGCGCTGGGAACGGATTACGGCAACCAGCGCATAGGCACCGCCCCTGCGTTCGCTGGTTACCTGGCCGAAGGCCGTACCGATTTCAGCGCCGTACTTGTTGGCGCGGTTCTTGTCCGCGCCGTACTTGTCGGCGCTGGTCTTGTACGCGCAGTCCTTGCCGGCGCTTCATGTACTTCGCGCCTTAATCTCTCGCAGAACCCGCGTAATGAACTCCCCCACCCCCACAATCTCCTGCTTCTTCCCCTCCCCTCTCGCCCGTACCGCCACCGTATCCCCTTCGGCTTCCCGCTTTCCGATCACCGCCATATACGGCACCTTCATCATCTCCCCGTCGCGGATCCGGTAATTGAGCGTCTCCTTGCGGTCGTCGAGGTGCACCCGGATCCCCGCCTCGCGCATCCGCTGAACCACGGCCTGCGCGACGCCCTCGAGTTCGTCGGTGATTGGGAGGACGCGGACCTGCTCCGGCGCCAGCCACACGGGGAACGCCCCCGCGTAGTGCTCGATGAGAATCGCGATGAACCGCTCGAAGCTCCCGCTCACCGCGCGGTGGATCACCACCGGCCGGTGCATCGCGTTGTCCTCGCCCACGTACTCGAGGTCGAACCGCTCGGGCGCGTTGTAGTCGAGCTGAATCGTGCCCAGCTGCCAGAGGCGGCCCAGCGAGTCGGTCACGTCGAAGTCGATCTTGGGCCCGTAGAAGGCGCCGTCGCCGGGCTTGAGCTCGTACGGCATCCCCGTCGCCTCGAGCGCCGCCTTGAGCGCGCCCTCGGCGCGGTCCCAGAGCGCGTCGTCGCCGATGCGGACCTCGGGACGCGTGGCGAAGCGCACCGCCGGCTGGAGGCCGAAGGTCCGGTAGTAGTCCACGATGAACTGCGCCAGGAACCGCACCTCCTCGGCGATCTGCCCCTCGGTGAGGAAGATGTGGCAGTCGTCCTGGTGGAACTGCCGCACGCGGGTGAGCCCCGAGAGCGCGCCCGTCACCTCGTTGCGGTGCAGCGTGTCGAAGGTCGCGAAGCGCAGCGGCAGCTCGCGGTACGAGTGCTTCCTGGCCAGGTACAGCAGGTAGTGCGAGGGGCAGTTCATCGGCTTGAGCGAGGTGTCCAGCTCCTCGCTCTCGTTGTTGTACACGAGGAACATGTTCTCGCGGTACTTGCCCCAGTGCCCCGAGATCTCCCAGAGGCCCTTGTTGTACAGCACCGGCGTGCGCACTTCCTGGAACTTCTCGCGCTGCAGCGCGCGCACGTAGCCCACCAGCTCGTTGAAGATCGTCGTCCCGCGCTCGGTCCAGAACGCCGAGCCGGGGGAGAACTGGTGGAACATGAACAGGTCGAGCTGCTTGCCCAGCAGGCGATGGTCGCGGCGCTTGGCCTCCTCGATGCGGTGGAGATACGCGTCGAGGTCGTCCTTCTTGAACCACGCCGTGCCGTAGATGCGCTGCAGCATCTGGCGGTGCTCGTCGCCGCGCCAGTACGCGCCCGCCGTGTTGAGCAGCTTGAAGTGCTTGAGGTACGACGTGTCGGGCACGTGCGGGCCGCGGCACAGGTCCACGAACGGCCCGTCGGTATAGGTCGAGATCACCTCGTCGTCGCGCAGCTCCGAGAGCCGCTCGAGCTTGAGCGGATCGTCGGCGAACACCTTTTCGGCGTCCTTCCGCGACACCTCGGCGCGCACGAACGGGAGCTTCTCCTTGGCGACCGTGGCCATCTCCTGCTCGAACAGCGCCAGGTCTTCGGGGGTGAACGGGTGCTCCACCTCGAAGTCGTAGTAGAAGCCGTCCTCGATGGACGGACCGAACCCGATCTTCGCCTCGGGGCGCACGCGGCGCACCGCGGTGGCGAGGAGGTGCGCCGTGGAGTGCCGCAGCACGTCCAGCGCCTTCGCGTCGCGCGCCGTGAGCACACGGAACGCCCCGCCCTCGCGCAGCGGCGTCATCAGGTCCTGGATCCGGCCGTTCACTTCCACGGCGATCGCCGCCTGGTACAGGCGCTCGCCGATGGATTTCACCACCTCGCCGGGAAGCGTGCCGCGCGCGACGTCGCGCGTCGCGCCGTCGGGCAGCGTCAGCGTCAGCATGTCCGCGGGCCGATCGATCATCTGGGTTGACGGGGCTAGAGAAGAGGCCGCATGAAGCGCTCGAACCGGAAGTAGAGCGCCAGGCCGGCAATGATCACGAGCCCGACGATCGCCCACGCGATGATGCGGCCGGTGGGGAACGGCTCGGGCTCGACGGTCTCGGGCTTCTTGTATAGTCGGGAGACGCGCATGGGCGATCCGCGCAAGGTGATCGGGCGCCGCACGGTCGCTGAACGCCGTGTTTCAAGTTATCGTTTACCCGAACCCTTCGCCACGGGCCTTCGCATGTCCGTCCGTTTGCGCCGACGCGATCCTTCCACCACCGGCTCCCAGGTGGCCAGCGCCCTCGTGGGCGCGGTCGCCGGGGTGGCCGTCGGCGTGGTGTTGGCGCAACTCCTCGGGGGGGCGTCGGGCGTCGGCGCGCGGTTCCGCCCGCGCGAGGCGGCGCTGGGACCCGAGCCCGGCTTCGACGCCGATTGGGACGACGCCGACGACGACTTCTCCGCCGACGAGGACGACGCGCTGGAACCGGGCGACGATCTCCTCGGCCGGCGGGTGCTGGAGGCGTTCGTGAACGATCCGATCCTCGCCGAGCGCGCGGTGGACATCGAGGTGGGGCCCGGCGGTGTCGTGTCGCTCAGCGGATCGGTGGACGAGGAATCGGAGATCGCGTACGCCGAGACGCTCGCCCGCGGCGTGCCCGGCGTGACGCGGGTGGAGTCGGATCTGCTGGTCGACGCCTGACCCCGCGGAGTCTTCATAGCCCTTCGGCCGCGGGTTAGCTTACAGGATTCCGGCCCCCCGTTCCCGC
>JBJKPA010000280.1:0-5794 GCA_046706905.1 Gemmatimonadaceae bacterium | reverse complement strand
GCCAAGCAGGCCTGGCGCGCGCAGCAGCCGGCCGACGCGCTCCTCGACCAGGACCTCAAGCAGATCCTGCAGGACCGGTACGCCACGGTCGGCGCGCCGCTCCTCGCCTATATGAAGCAGATGGGCCCGAACGGCTGAGCGCGGTGAAACCGGGGACGGGGCCCGGCGCGTAGGGGGCTGAGCATCCCCCGCCCCGCACCAACCATCGCGGCGCGCGGGTTGTCCAAGAAGGACCGCCGGCCTTTTCCGTTCCTTCCGCCCCCGCGTGCCATGTTCAAGCTGAAGCTGGCCTTCCGGACGTTGTTCAAGACGCCCTTCGTCACCACGGTCGCCGTCCTGTCGCTGGCGCTCGGCATCGGCGCGAACGCCGCGATCTACTCGATCTTCAACGAGGTGCTGCGGCAGCCGCTGCCGGTGCCGCACCCCGACGAGCTGGTGAACCTCGGCGCCCCGGGACCCAAGCCCGGCTCGCAGTCGTGCAACCAGGCCGGCGACTGCGACGTGGTGTTCAGCTACCCGATGTTCCGCGACCTGGAGAAGGCGAACACGGGGCTGAGCGGACTGGCGGCGCACCGGCTGTTCAGCGCCAACGTCGCCTTCGGCGACCAGACGATGAACACCGAAGCCGAGCTGGTGTCGGGGTCGTACTTCCCGGTGCTGCAGCTCCGGCCGGCGCTCGGGCGGCTGCTCGGCCCGGCCGACGACCAGACCATCGGCGGCGACAACCTCGCCGTGCTCTCGTACGCCTACTGGCAGTCGCACCTGGGCAGCAATCCGAACGTGGTCGGCAAACCGATCGTGATCAACGGCGTGACGATGACGATCGTCGGCGTGGCCCCCCAGGGATTCGACGGCACGACGCTGGGCGACCGCCCGGTGGCGTGGGTGCCGATCACCGAGCGTCAGCTCATGTGGCGCGGCTTCAAGCCGTTCGAGAACCGGCGCGAGTACTGGGCCTATCTGTTCGGCCGCCTCAAGCCCGGCGTGACGCTGGAGCAGGCGCGCTCGGGGCTCAACGCGGCGTATCACCCGATCATCAATGACGTCGAGGCGCCGCTCCAGAACGGAATGAGCGACGCCACTCTGAAGCAGTTCCGCGCGAAGACCGTCGCCGTGACCGACGGGCGGCGGGGGCAGAGCAACATCGACCAGGGCGCCAAGACGCCGATCCTCCTGCTGTTCGCGATCACCGGCATCGTGCTGCTCATCGCCTGCGCCAACATCGCCAATCTGCTGCTGGCGCGCGGGGCCGACCGCACGATGGAGATGGCGGTGCGGCTCTCGCTGGGCGCCACGCGGTGGCAGATCGTGTCGCAGCTCCTGCTCGAGTCGGTGCTCCTCGCGCTGATGGGCGGCCTCGTGAGCATCGCGGTCGCGCGCGGCACGCTCGTCGCGATCGCGTCGATGATGCCCGCGCAGATCTCGCAGGCGCTCAACTTCCAGCTCCACTGGTCCACCGTCTGGTTCGCGGGGGCGCTGGCCGTGGCCACGGGCATCCTGTTCGGCCTCGTGCCCGCGCTACAGAGCACGCGCCCCGATCTCGTGACGGCGCTGCGCAACAACTCCGGCAAGCTGTCGGGCACGCGCGGCGCCGCACGCTTCCGCACGACGCTCGTCACGGCGCAGATCGCGCTCTCGATGGCGTTGCTCATCTCCGCCGGCCTCTTCATCAAGAGCCTGCGCAACGTGAGCCACGTGGACCTCGGCATCAACGTCGACCACGTCGCGACGTTCGGCGTCTCGCCGCGCATGAACGGCTACACGAACGCCCGGGCCGCCGTGTTCCTCGGCCAGCTCGACCAGCGGCTCGCCGCGATGCCGGGCGCGTCGGGCGTGACCGAGGCCATGGTGCCGCTCGTGAGCGGCAGCAACTGGGGGAACAGCGTCAACGTCGAGGGATTCAAGCGCGGCCCGGACGTGGACAACGGCTCGCGGTTCAACGAGGTGGGCGCCAACTACTTCCACGTCGTGGGGATGCAGCTTCTGGCCGGCCGCGACTTCACCACCGCCGACGTCGTGGGCGCGCCGCAGGTCGCCGTGGTCAACGAGGCGTTCGCCAGGAAGTTCCACCTCGGCCGCGACGCGGTGGGCAAGCACATGTCCATGGGCAGCGATACGCTCAACATCGAGATCGTCGGACTCGTGAAGAACGCCGCCTACAGCAGCGTGAAGGACTCCGTGCCGCCGGTGTTCTTCATCCCGTGGCGCCAGGACTCCACCGTCGCCTCGCTCACCTACTACGTGCGCAGCCCGCGCGACCCGCAGCAGATTCTGCACGCGATTCCGGGGATCGTCCGCAAGATGGATCCGAACCTGCCGGTCGAGGACCTGCGGACGCTGAAGCAGCAGGTCCACGACAACGTCTTCCTCGACTACATGATCACGACGCTGTCGGCCGCGTTCGCGATGCTGGCCACGCTGCTCGCCGCGGTGGGGCTTTACGGCGTGCTGGCATACTCCGTGTCGCAGCGCACCCGCGAGATCGGGGTGCGCATGGCGCTCGGCGCCGACAGGGGGCGGGTGCAGCTCATGGTGCTGCGCCAGGTCGGGATGATGACGCTCATCGGCGCCGTGATCGGCGTGGCCGGCGCGATCGCGCTCGGGCGCGGCGCGGAGTCCCTGCTCTACGAGCTCAAGGGGTGGGACCCGATGGTGATGCTGCTCGCCGCCGTGACGTTGTCGCTGGTCGCGCTCGGCGCCGGCTACATCCCCGCGCGGCGCGCCTCGCGCACCGATCCCATGCAGGCGCTGCGGTACGAGTGACCGCGCTTCCGCCCGCCGCCGGCTACTGGCCCGGCGGCAGGCGGAAGATCGCGAGCTGCGGACCGAGCGACGGATCGAGCGGTGACCCATCGGGCGCGGTGAAGCGGAGCGTGTCCGCCGCCACCCCCGTCGGCGTGTCCAGCCGCCAGAACGCCATCCCGCCGACCACCAGCGTCATCGGCTGCGCGGCCGCCGACACGAAGTGCGGGCGAATGGGAAAACCGGAATAGCCGTACTCGGGGCCGACCGACGCCCAGAGCGCACGCATGTTGCGCGTCACGAACCGGTCGTCCGGCGGCACGGTGTTCCGCGGCATCCCGACCAGGCTGTCGGTGTACAGCGAGAGGCCGTAATCGGCGAACAGGGTGCCGAAGCTCTGGCCGGACACCGACTCGATCTCGGCGATCCCGCTCCCCGAGGCCGATTCGAGCTGCTGATAGAAGCCGGCGCCCTCGTGATCGCCCAGCCAGCGCAGCATGGCCCACGCCGTGCCGCGCCACGCCGTACCCATCTCGCCGTCGTGGTGCTGCGTCATGCTCACCGTGTCCGGATCCAGCGCCATGAAGTAGGAGTCGAGCGTGAAGTCGCGCGCGAAGCCGAGCGACGAATCGGGAAGGAGCTGGCCCGGGGTGCTGCGGCACGACGGCGGGGGGCACCGGTCCTCGTAGTACCGCGACCCCAGCTCCTCGGCGATGATGCTCAGCCCCTCGTTGACCCAGCTCGCCGACTGCGCGCCGCCGCCCTGCGCGATGTGGTGCGAGTAGTTGATCAGGTGCTGCAGCTCGTGCAGGAACACCGCGGGCTCCATGCTCGACACGTCCGAGGTCGAGTGCACGCAGCCGAAGCGGCCCTGCGGATCGGCGACGATCGAATAGAAGAGCTCGCCGTGGTTCGAGTTCGGGTCGGACGCCCCGTTGAAGTCCTCGCCGTTGAAGAACCCGGCGACATAGCCGTCCGTGTAGCAGGTGCTCTTCGGCGTGCCCGCGTTCACGGCCGGCGACATGAGCATGATCACGTGGCCGTTGCCGTCCACGTCGGAAGTGGGGCCGAACGCCGAGACGTCCAGCGGATAGAGCGTGCGGTCGAAGTAGTCGCCGAACTTTTGCAGCGCGCCCGCCGGGAAGCCGGCGTCGGGCGTGAGCGTGTCGGCGTAGAGCAGCACGTTCGTGCCGACGTACGTCAGACGGGCCACGACGGTCTCCCATACGTCGGTGCTCGACGTGTAGTCGGTGAGCACCCGGAACGTGCGCAGCGTGCCGACCGCCGGAACGGTCTCGGTTGCCGCCCGCGCGAACGCCGCGCCGGAGCGGAGCAGCGATCCGGGCGGCACGCCCGCGGCGCGCTCACGCGCACGAAGTTCGAGGTCGAACGCCGTCTGGAGATCGGGCGTTGCCGGCGGCGTGCTCTCCGCCGGACGCATCGAGGCCGCGAGATCGCCGCTCGCGCCGGAGCCGTTGGCGGTGAGCACGTAGCTCACCGAATGCGCCGACGTATTGTCGCTCGCGAACTGCGCGACGATCAGATAGCTGGCGCCGCCGCCGGCGAGCACCGCGCTCGACGCGCTGCCGCAGCTCACCACGGTGGATTGTGCCGCGGCGAGCGAGACCGCCGGCGTGTTGGCGCACGACCGGCTGAGCGCCGGCGTACCGGCCGCGGTCGGCAGATCGCCCCCGCCCGAGCAGGCGGCGACGATCGCGAGAGGTACAGCGATGCGGATGACGACGCTCCCGCGTGCGAAGCGCGAGCGCGAACGGTGACCGCGTCGCCCGGGCGCAAGCGCCGGGCGAGGTGTCATGTCGTGGTCCTGGAGAGGTGAGTACCGCAGGCGGGCGAGTGACGCCCACAATACCCCGCACCCGCGATTTTGTCGCGTCCGGGTTTACCGGACCGACAAACGCCTGACGCTACTCGGAGCGCAACGCCTGCATCGGGTCCACCTTGGCCGCGCGGCGCGCCGGCACGAAGCTCGCCAGCGCGGCCACGATGAGCAGCGTCAGCGCCACGAATCCGAAAACGAATGGATCATGCGGCGATTCGTCGAACAGCAGCGGCTTGACCCACCGCCCCGCGGCGAGCGCGATTACCGTGCCGAGCACCACGCCCGCCACGGCGACGCTCACGCCCTGCCGCACGACGAGCTGCACGAGGTCGCGTGCCTGCGCGCCGAGCGCGACGCGCACGCCCATCTCGTGGGCGCGCTGCGCGACGTTGTAGGCGATCACGCTGTAGAGTCCGACGGCCGCCAGCACGAGCGCCAGGATCCCGAACGCGAGGAACATCGTCGCGCCCACCTGCCACGACTGCGTCTCGTTGCCGAGCACGTCGCTCATCGCCGTGACCGTGACGTACGAGACGCCGGGCATGAGCGGCTGCAGCGCGCGGCGCACGGCCTCGGTCTGCGCCGCGGCGTCGCCGTGCATGCGCACGAACAATCCGCCCTGGTTTCGCGCGTACTGGTCCCACGACATGTAGTAGTACAGCCCGGGGTCGTCGCTCAGGCTGCTGTTCTTGATGTTCTCGGCGACGCCCACGACGTAGGTGCAGGGCACCGAGTCGGCGCCGACCTTGACGCACTGGCCGATGGCGTCGGCGTGCGGCCAGAGTTTCTTCGCCATCGCCTCGCTCACGACCATGGACTGGGGCGCGCCGGCGATGTCCTGCGGCCCGATGCCGCGGCCGCGGACGATCCGCGTGCCCATCGTGGCGAAGTAGTCGGGGGTGACGGCGTTGAGATCGAATTCCCCGAGCTTCTCCACCGTGTCGATGCCGGCCACGTGGAGATCCGAACTCCACGTGCTCCAGAAAGGCATCGTGACCTGGATCGCGGCGTGTTGTACGCCGGGGATGGCCTTCGCCGCGCCAAGCAGGCGGAGCAGCAGCGCGTGGGTCTGCGTCGTGTCGAGTGTGACGCCGCGCATGTTGAGGTTCACCACCGCCACGCGGTCGGCGTCGTAGCCCAGCGGCGTGTCGCGCACGTTGGAGAGGCTGCGCACGAACAGTCCCGCGCCGACGAGCAGCAGCACGGAGAGCG
>JBJKPA010000279.1:0-4434 GCA_046706905.1 Gemmatimonadaceae bacterium | reverse complement strand
GCACCTTGGCGGCGGGCGGCGGCGGCGACGCAGGCGCGGGCTTGCTCGAACCTGCCGGAGCCGGCGCACCGCCGAACAGATCTTCTTCTTCCTCGCCCGATTCCGCGAAGACCTCGGCCTCCTCCTCTTCTTCTTCGAGGTCCTCGGTGCTGTCCCACAGATCGTCGCTGTCGTCCTTGTGGGTCATCCAGCCGCCGTCTTCCTCATCGTCGTCGTCGTACGACCCTCCACCGCCGTATCCCAGATCCTCCGCGTCGTCGTCGCGGTCGGAGAATCGGAAGCCGTCCTGCAGCTCGTCATCCCGCGGCATTGCCCGCCTCCTCGTGTTGGTCCACAGATGTCCTGCGTCTACGCAGTGATTGATTTTCGGTTCGGTATGCGCGGTCGCGATCGGATGGTTCGACGCGACTGCACCGGGTCGCGCGCGTAACCCCGGCGCGACAACTCCCTAGTACAATCCCGCACCGATTCCGTCAAGCGCTCTCGAAGACCGCAAAGAGAATGAATGGCCGGCGCCGTGTAACGCCCGTGAATCACTCGTCGGAACGCACACGCCGTCGAGCGACCGCTCGGCGGACGGCGGCTATCAGTCTTCCACGAACTCGACCCGGACCTGATGGGGAATCACCCCGGCTTCGGCGCCCCGGTCGAGAAGTACGCGCACCGCCTCGCGGCCCCGCTCGCCGTAGTCCAGCGTCCAGTCATTGACGTACATGCCCACGAACGTATCCGCCTTGGACCGGTCGAGCCCCCGCGCGAACTTCATGGCATGATCGAGCGCCCCAACACGATGATCCAATGAATACCTGATACTGGCGCGTAAGTGTCGCGAAATCTTGCTGATCATATCCGGACCCAGGTCCTTACGAACGACGTTCCCGCCCAGTGGAAGCGGGAGCCCGGTCTCCTGGAACCACCATTCTCCCAGGTCTTCGATCAGATGCAGTCCCTGGTCGGCGTACGTGAGCTGCCCTTCGTGAATCAGCAGTCCGACGTCGGCGGCCCCGGCCAGCACCGCGTCCTCGATTTCGTCGAACGGCGTGGGAACGGGCTCGAACTCCGGCTGGTACAGGCGCGCCGCGAGGTAGGCTGTGGTCTTGAACCCCGGAATCGCGATGCGCTTGCCCCGCAACTCGTCGCGGCTCATCGGCTGCCGGGCGACGAGGCGCGGCCCGTACCGATCGCCGATGGAGGCGCCGTGCGGAAGCAGGGCGTAGCGGTCGGCGAGGTAGGCGTAGGCGTGAATGGAGACGGCGGTGACCTCGAGCTCGCCCTTCAGCGCGCGCTGGTTGAGCGACTCGATGTCCTGCAGCTCGTGGACGTAGGTCAGTCCTTCGGTGTCGATCTTGTGCTCGGCGAGCGCGTAGAACATGAACGCGTCGTCCGAGTCCGGACTGTGGGCGACGTGGATGGTGCGGCTCATGGAACTCCGGATTGCGGTCGCGACGCTCAGCCCTTGCGGGCCAGTGCGAGCGCGGCCTTGATGTCGTCGGCGTGGTCCTGGTACTCGGGCAGCTTCTTCGCTTCTTCCGCCGGCGCTGCCTTGGCGAGGAGGTCGAGATAGCGACGTTCGGCGGTCGCGTCGTTGGAGGCCTTCGCGGCGTCGGCGGCGAGCGCCAGCCCGAGCAGGTGGTTCGGATGCTGTTTCAGGATGGTGTCGGCCTCGGCGGCGGCGGCGTGCGGATTGCCGGTCATGAGTTCGATGCGTCCGTACTCGTACCGTTCGCCGAGGGACATCGTCGGGAGCATCTGGTACGCGCCGGTCGCCATCGGGGCGAACATCTGGACCGAGTCCATGTGGCCGGCGGAATAGAACCCGTTCAGGAGGGTGTAGAGACGCTGTGCCTGTTCGTCGGGCGTCATGTTGCTGATGTCCGGCGCCGGTCCCAGCGACGCAGCGCCGGCATCGGTGCTGGCCACCGCCCCGTCCCCACCGTTCTGTCCGGCGCGGGCGAAATGCTGCCCCGCCACCATCGCGATCAGGGCGAGCAGGGCGATCGCGACCACCGACCAGAGAATCGCATTCGAGGACCCCGACGAACCCGACGGGGCATCGGCCGGCGCCCCCGTGGGAGCACCGGCACCGGCATGCGACGCCCCCGGAGGCGCCACCGGTGTGCCGCAGCTGTGGCAGAACTTGGCGCCGCGAGCGAGCTCCGCGCCGCACGCGCCGCAGGCGATGGCGCCGAGCGGCGACCCGCACGACGAGCAGAACCGGCCGGTGGCCGGCTCGCCACAGTTCGGGCAGGGGGAGGGAACGGACGTATCGGTCATGAGGGTAACTTAGCGGCTGGGGGACCGACGGGGAGTAGTCCCGGCGGCCCGGCCCTTTGACATTCCGGAGTGCGCAGGGAAGGTTGAAGCGCGCGCCGGACGCGGCGCCGCTCGCCTCTCATCCGGACCCACCGCCACCGCAAGATGCCAGGTTCCCGATCCCTCACCCCCGACCTCACCGGCGCTACGGCGCGGGACATCCTCGCCCTCACCGGGAAGCTCAACGTCCGGTTCATGCGGCTGCAGTTCACCGACATCCTCGGGGTGAACAAGAACGTGGAGATTCCGGCGTCGCAGTTCGAGAAGGCGCTGGCCGGCGACATCATGTTCGACGGCTCGTCGATCGAGGGGTTCGTGCGCATCGAGGAGTCCGACATGCTGCTGGCGCCCGATCTCTCGACGTTCGTCGTGTTTCCGTGGACCGACCCCGAGAGCCGCGTGTGCCGGGTGATCTGCGACATCAACCGCCCCGACGGGACGCCCTTCCCCGGCGATCCGCGCGCGGTCCTCAAGCGCCAACTGGCGCGTGCGGCGAAACTCGGCTACGCGATGAACGCGGGGATGGAGGCGGAGTTCTTCATGTTCCGGCGCGGGCCCGACGGCGAGGCGACGACCCGCACGCACGACGTGGGCGGCTATTTCGACCTGGCGCCGGTGGACCTGGGCGAGGACGCGCGCCGCGCGATCGTGGATACGCTCGAGCGGATGGGCTTCGAGGTGGAGGCGGCGCACCACGAAGTGGCGCACGGCCAGCACGAGATCGATTTCCGGTACGCCGACGCGCTGGCCACCGCCGACGCCATCGCCACCTTCCGGTTCGTCGTCAAGTACGTCGCGCAGCAATTCGGGTTGTTCGCGTCCTTCATGCCCAAGCCGATCTTCGGACAGAACGGCAGCGGGATGCACACGCATCAGTCGCTGTTCCGCGGCGGGGAGAACGCCTTCTGGGATCCGAAGGCGCAGTGGGAGCTGTCGCCGGTGGCGCTGCACTACATCGGAGGGCTGCTCCGGCACGCCCGCGGCTACTGCGCGATCACCAATCCGCTGGTGAACTCGTACAAACGGCTCGTCCCGGGGTACGAGGCGCCGGTGAACGTCGCGTGGTCCATGCGCAACCGCTCGCCGATGCTGCGCATTCCCGAGCGGCGCGGCTCGGGGACGCGGGTCGAGCACCGCGTGCCCGATCCGGCGGCGAACCCGTACCTCGCGCTCGCCGCCATGCTCGCGGCCGGCCTGGACGGCATCGAGACGGAAGCCGACTGGCGCGAGCCGGTCAACGAGAACATCTGGGAGATGTCGCACCGCGAGAAGCGGCGGCTCCGCATCGACGACCTGCCGCACGACCTCAACGAGGCGTGCCACGAGCTGGAGAAGGACTCGGTGATCACCGATGCGCTGGGAGACCACGTCACGCAGCATTTCCTGGCCGCCAAGCGCCAGGAATGGCGCGCCTACATCTCCCAGGTCAGCAAGTGGGAGATCACCGAGTACCTCGGCAAGTACTGACGGGGCGGGCGGTCAGCGGCCGCCGCCCCCACCGCGCCGTCCCATGCCGCCCATGCCCATTCCCATCTTCTGATAGCCGTCGGGGACCTTGAACAGCGACGCGTCGAGGGCCTTCTTCTCGATCTTCGTCGCCTCCATGATGACCTGGCCGTGCTGCTCCACCTTGAGCGGGAAGGCATCGCCGACGGCCGATTCCCAGTTGCTGCCCAACGCACTCCCGCCGCGTCCGCCCCGCCCGCCGCCGGCCGCCACGAACGTCCCCAGCCCCTTGGCCAGGCAGACGTCGGTGGCCGTGCCGTCCGCGGCGGTGATCGTCGCGTGCTCGCACTCATAGCCGGCGATCGTTTCCTTCTTGCCCGTCCACGTGATCTTGGCCTTGGCCGCCGAATCGGCCATCGCCGAGACGTCGGGCGCCGCATACTCCATGTACATCTGCCGCATCGGCAACACCATGTCCGTCGTCTTGGTGCCGGCGTCGAACAACGTGTACACCTCCATGCCGCCCATGGACATGTCCATCCGGACGTTCGACCCCTTCATGGAATACTGCATGGTGGTGGGTCCGCGGCCGGCGTCGATGTTGAACGTGATGACGCCCTCGAACGCGCCCTGTGCGCGGGCGGGAGCGGGCGTTCCCGCGGCCGCGGCCAGGGC
>JBJKPA010000278.1:0-7055 GCA_046706905.1 Gemmatimonadaceae bacterium | reverse complement strand
GCGCTGGTCCAGCGCGCGGCCGCCCTCGCCGCCGAAGCGACGAGGGCGGTGGAGCAGGCGATTTCCGGCTGACGACCGGGCGCTACCGCTCCGTTCCGTAGATGCTGTTGAACAGGAACTTGAAGTTCGAGTGCGGCTGCCCGCGGAACAGGATCTCGGGCCCGAACAGGTACAGATGCCCCTGTCCGATGTCCGCCGAGGCGACCGCCACCCCGCCCTTCAGGTAGCCCTGCCCCCACGCCCACCCGCTGCGCAGCGGCGTGTCCGAATCGTACCAGGCCACCGCGTGCACGCCGTGCATGCCGGCGTCGGGGTCGAGCCGGAACACCGGCGAGTGATCGAAGAACACGTCCAGCCGGCTCGGCATCCCGGCCGCGACCGTGGCCGTCGAGTCCACGGCCGTGGAGAGGATCGATCCCGGCACGTAGAACTGCTCGCCGGTGAGCGGCCGCACCACGCCGCTCGGCAGGCGCTCGGTGAGCTGGTTCTCGAGCGGGAGGTCGAGGTCGTAGGCCATGGACGTCGCCGCGCCGACCGCGACGACCGTTCCGCCCTGTTCCAGGAATGCCCTGAGCTGCGGCACCGTCTGCTCGGCCGTCACGCTCCCCAGCATGTGCTGGTACGCGGCCGGCACGTTGGCCCCACCGCGGCCGAAGCCGCCGCCGAACCCGCGCCCGCCTTCGCTTCCCCGCGAGCCCTGGATGCGCGTGTCGACGAGCACGATCACGTCGTACTTCGCGTTCAGGTTGCCGGCGTCCAGGTCCTTGGGATAGACCACCGTGTACGGGAAGTCGAACTGCTCGAGCTCGAACCGCGTCCACCCCGACGGCATCGAGCCGCCGTACTGGTCGAGGAGCGCGATCCGCTGCGCATGGAGTTTGGTGGCGTCCGTTCCCGGCGCGACCGGTACGCCGGCGAAGCTCACACCCAGCGTCGCCGCCGCCGCGCGCACGACCGGCGTCGCCGCCGCGGAGGCGGTCACGTAGAAGGTGCCCGCGGGATAGGTCGTGCCGTCGGCGGCCAGCGGGCTGCGTAGCCAGTACACGTCGGCATGGGCCGCGAGCAGCCGGTTGATCACCGTGAACGCGGCGTTCTCGGCATGCGAGAACACGTATCCGGTGGCCCCGGCGGCGGCGGCCACCGTGCCCGGCTCCGGCTGGGCCAACCCCTGGATCTTCTCGAACGGCCCGTCGAACGCGTCGAGGATCCGGTCGAAGTGCACGCCCATCTGGTAGGCCAGCGTCCATCCCGCGTTGTCGTACGGCGGGATCGGCGGGCCGCCCGGATAGGCGAAGTCGTTCGGGTAGTGCTGGGGCTCGAACATGTCGAGCACCTGCGGCCGGAACGCCTGGGCCGTCTTCACCACGTACGAGCCCTTGGGGTAGCGCTTGCCGTCCACCGTGAAGGCGGCCGTCGCGCGCAGCACGTCCACCCCGTTGTAGCGCAGCGAGTTCACGAACCGCGTCACCGTCGGGAAGTCCGGCTGGTCGGCCGTCATGATGTAGCCGCGCGGGTCGCGCTGCGCCGGATCGCGCAGGTACTGCTGGAACATCGCGTCGGGCGCGATGTTGGCGCCGCGCCCGCCGCGGCCCCCGCGGCCCCCCCGGCCGCTCGCCCGTTCCCGGGCAAGCGCCGAATCCACCGCCGCGATCATCGGCGGCGTCACCGTCCAGTGGTCGTGGCTCCCGTTCTCGATCGAGTTGTGCCCCATCTCGTACAGCCCGTACAGCCACTCGTCACGGCGGCGCGACGCGATGTCCAGCACCGCGTAGTTCGCGCTCACCGAGTAGGCGATGGACTGCCGGAAGTGCCATTCCTGGGGCTCCACCGGATACGGCAGGTCTCCGTGCGGGAGCTGCGCGGCCGGCACGAACGGGATGCGCATCGGCGTCGGGTTCCCGATCGTCTCGGTGAGCAGCCCGATCATGTTGTGGAAGTACACCTCGGTGCGCAGCCCGCCGCTCCACCAGGTCGAGTAGCTCGACCCCGAGCGCATCGTGAATCCCGGCTTGTGCTCCACCGTGAGCCGCGTGTGCATCGCCGCCCCCACCATGTCCAGATCGGTCACGATCAGCGGATCGAAATCGTAGTTGAACGGATCCCGGAACGGCGGCGAGAACATCACCGTGCCCGCCGGCCCCGTCTGGTGGTGGTTGTACACGATGATCGGATACCACTCGTGGAACATCACGTTCTCGTCGTTCTGCGTCTCGGGCAGGTTGGCCATGTAGAAATCGCGGTTGTCGTCGTGCCCCGCGTACTTCTCGTAGAGCCGCGGAATGTTCATGTTCCGCTTCAGCGAGTCCGGCTCCTGCATGTACCAGTTCGCCACGAGCTGCATCCCGTCGGGGTTGACCAGCGTGAGCAGCACGATGTCGTCCTTCAGGATGCGCATCGTCTCCGGATCGGTCTTCGACACCAGGTCGTACTCCGTCTGGATGAGCTGGTTGGGCCCCAGCACCTCCGTGGCGTGCAGCCCGCCGTCGATCCACACCACCGCCTTCCCCTCGTTCGCCAGCTGGTGCGCCTCGGCGTCGGTCAGCCCCTCGGCCCGCGCCAGCCGCTCCTCGATCTGCCGGTAGTGCTCGAGATTCCTGATGTTCTCGGGCGCCGACACGATCAGCGTGTACTGCGTGCGCCCTTCGGCGGACTTGCCGTCCACCAGCAGCTTCGCCCGGTTGGACTCGGACGCCAGCTTCTTCACGTAGGCTTCGTATTGATCGTAGTTCGGCAGCCAGTAGTCGTCGCCGATGTCGTGGCCGAACTGCTGTTTGGGCGTCGTGACGTGGCCCTGAGCCGGCAGCGCGACGGCGGAGCCCAGACACAGCAGCGCCAGCGCGCAGAGCGAGCGGGAGGAACTCGACCGCATGGAGGGACCTCCGGGGGGTGAGAGCGTGGGCCGGCGCGCGCTCGGGCGCTGCCGGCCGGAAGGGGACTTCGCTCAGACTACGGGGCGGACCGGGGAACCGCTGTCCCCGCCGCTCAGCCGCCCGTCAGGACCCGGGGCCCCTGCTCCGTGATCGCCACCGTGTGCTCGAAGTGCGCCGACCGCGAGCCGTCTGCGGCCACGATGGTCCACTTGTCGGGGAGCGTCTTCACCGCGTAGCTGCCCACGTTCACCATCGGCTCGATGGCGATCGTGAGCCCGGGCGCGAGCTTCGTGCCGCGGTGCGGCTTCCCGTAGTTGGGCACCTGCGGATCCTCGTGCATCGCCGCGCCCACGCCGTGCCCCACCAGCTCGCGCACCACGCCGAATCCCGCCGCCTCGCACACCGCCTGCACCGCGGCGCCGATGTCGCCCACCTGGTTCCCCGGCTGCGCCGCGGCGATCCCCGCCCGGAGCGACTCCTCCGTCACCTCGAGCAGCCGCTGCGACGTGGCGTCGATCTTCCCCACGGGCACCGTGATCGCCGCATCGGTGAACAGCCCCTTGTACCCCACCCCCACGTCGAGCGAGACGATGTCCCCCTCCCGCAGGACGCGCTTCTTGGAGGGGATCCCGTGCACGATCTCCTCGTTGATCGAGATGCAGACGCTGCCGGGGAATCCGTACAGCCCCTTGAACGCCGGCGTCGCGCCCTTGTGGCCGCGGATGAACTCCTCGGCCATCCGGTCCAGCTCGGCCGTGGTCACCCCCGGCTTCGCCGCCTTGCGCAGGAGCGTATGCGTGGCCGCGAGGATCTTGCCCCCCGTGGCCATGATCTCGATCTCGCGCTCCGACTTGAGCTTGATCACCGGCCCAGCGCCTCGAGCGCCCGCGCCGTGACCTCGTCCACCGGGCCCGTCGCGTCCACGGTCGCCACCGGCGTGCCGGCGGCGCGGTACCACTCGAACACCGGCGCCGTCTGCGATTCGAACACCTCGAGCCGGTGGCGGATCGCCTCGGGCTCGTCGTCCTTGCGCCGCACCAGCCGGCCCCCGCAATTCGGGCACGCGTCGCCCGCCTTGCCCGCCATGAACGGCGTCTGGCAGCTCGCGCACACCAGCCGCCGGCTCAGCCGGCGTACGATCTCGTCGTTGGACACGTCGAAGTTGAGCACGGCGTCGATCTTCCGGCCGAGGCCGGCCATGACGGCGCGCATCCCGACGGCCTGGGGCACCGTCCGCACCACGCCGTCCAGGATCGAACCCTTGGCGTACGCCGGCTCGCCCAGCGCCTCGCGCACGATGCCGAGGATGACCTCGTCGGGCACCAGGGCGCCCCGGTCCATGTAGCCCTTGGCCTCGAGCCCCAGCGCCGTGCCCGCCTGCACCGCGGCCCGCAGCACGTCGCCCGTGGCCAGCGTGGACACGCCCAGCCGCTCGGCCAGGCGAGGCGCCTGGGTGCCCTTCCCCGCTCCCGGTTTGCCGAACAGAACGATGTTCATATGACGAAGAATGCCACGAAACGCGGACGATGGGAATGGAACGCCAAACCCCGGCGCGAGGTCGCTCGCGCCGGGGTTCTGGATGACATCACGTTCGCGCGCGGCCGCCGGGCGTCAGAATCCGCCGCCCAGATTGGACGCGCCTCCTCGGAACTTGATGCGCCCCTTCTTCATGAAGCCGTCGTACTTGCGCAAGAGCAGGTGCTGCTGCATCTGCTGCAACGTGTCCAGCGCGACGCCGACCACGATCAGCAGGGACGTCCCGCCGAACACGAACGGCACGTTCACGAGGTTGATGAGCCAGATCGGGAACAGCGCGATCGCCGTGAGGAAGATCGCCCCCGGCAGCGTGATCCGCGAGACCACCGAGTCGATGTACTCGGCCGTCTTCGAGCCCGGCTTCACGCCCGGGATGAACCCGCCCTGCTTCTTCAGGTTCTCCGCCAGGTCCACCGGGTTGAAGATGATGGACGTGTAGAAGTAGGTGAAGAAGATGTTCAAAACGGCGAAGCTGATGTAGTACCAGCCCGTGCCCGGGTTGAACAGGTCGGCGAAGTCCTTGAGCCGCTGGTCGCCCATGAACTGGGCCACGGCCGCCGGCACCACGATCACCGACTGCGCGAACACGATGGGCATCACGCCCGCCGCGTTGATCCGCAGCGGGATGTAACTGCGCGACGCCTCTCGCATTCGTCCCTTGGCCATCGTGCGCTGCGGGATCTGGATGAGCACCTTGCGGGCGCCCACCGTGATGTAGACCGTCGCGGCGACGACGAGGATCAGGATCACGAGCACCACGAGCAGCGTGAAGGCGCCGATCGCGCCCGTCGTCACGTACGTGTAGGCCGTGCCGATGCTCGGCCAGATGCGCTCGACGATCGAGAAGAAGATCATCAGGCTGGCGCCGTTGCCGATCCCGTTCTCCGTGATCTGCTCGCCCAGCCACATCACGAAGATCGCGCCCGCCGTGAGGAAGAACGTGAACTCGAGGCGGAACGCCATGCCGGGCGACGCCACCACGTTGGGCAGCCCCTCGGCGAACAGCGCGAAGCCCCAGCCCTGGATGGCCGCCAGCGCGACCGTGCCGTAGCGCGTCCACTGCTCGACTTTCTTCCGGCCCTCCTCGTCCTTCTGCATCTTCTCGACCTGCGGCACCACCGCCGCCGCGATCTGGAAGAAGATGCTCGACGAGATGTACGGCATGATGCCGAGCGCGAACACGGTGGCCTTCGACAGGCCGCCGCCCGTGAACAGGTCGTACAGCCCGAGCAGCCCGCCTGACTGGTTCTTGAACCAGGCGATCAGCCCCAGCGGATCGACCCCCGGCACGGTGACGTGCGCGCCGACCCGGTAGATCAGCAGGCACAGCAGCGTGAAGAGGATCTTCTCCTTCAGTTCGGGGGTCTTGAACAGCCCCTGAATGGCCTCGACCGGGTTGGATTGCGCCATGTTACTCCTCGACGCGGCCTCCGGCCGCGACAATCTTGTCCCGGGCGCCGGCGCTGACCTTGACGCCCCGCAAAGTGATCGCCTGGCCGATCACGCCGTTCGCCAGCACCTTGGCCGGCCCCTTGTTCGCCCGGATCAGCCCGGCCTCGACCAGCGTCTCGACCGTGATCTCCTGGCCGGCCGGCAGCGCCTCCAGGTCGCTCAGCCGCACGATCTGCGCCTCGACCCGGAACGGGTTCGTGAACCCGCGCTTCGGCAGCCGGCGCGTGAGCGGCATCTGCCCGCCCTCGAACTGCGGCTTGCCGCCGCCCGGCCCGTGATGCCCCGCCCGCGCCTTGATGCCCTTGTGGCCCTTGCCCGACGTCTTGCCCTTGCCCGAGCCCGGACCGCGTCCCAGACGCTTGCGGTCGCGGTGCGAGGCCGGAGCGGCCGTCAGGTTGTGCAGGCCGATCTTCTCGGAATTCGTCACTGGTTCACTCCTCCACCGGCGTCACTTCGACGAGGTGACGCACCTTCTTGATCTGGCCGCGGAGCGCCGGCGAGTCCTGGTGGACCACCGCGTCCTGGTGATGCTTGAGGCCCAGCGACTCGAGCGTGAGCCGCATGCGCCACGAATGGCCGATCTCGCTCCGCACCTGGCGGATGCGCACCTTGCCCGTCGTCACTTCGTTCTTCGCGGTCTTGCTCGGCCCCTTGCCGGGGTGCCACACGAACGTGCGCGCCATCAGACCGCCTCCTTCACCTTGGCCCGCGAACGGTAGCCGAGACTGTCGGGCTCGACCCCGCGCTCGCGCGCGATCTGTTCGACGGTCGTGAGCGACTTGAGCCCCTGCATCGCGGCCCGCACCATGTTGTGCGGGTTGGTCGAGCCGAGGCTCTTCGTCAGGATGTCGGACACGCCGGCACACTCCATGAGCGCGCGCACCGCGCCGCCGGCGATCACGCCGGCGCCGGGCGCCGCCGGCTTCATCAACACCCGGCCGGCGCCGAAGTGGCCCGTCACGGCGTGCGGGATCGTGGCCCCGGTGAGCGGCACCTGGACCATGTGGCGGCGCGCCGACTCGACGGCCTTGCGCACCGCTTCGGAGACCTCGTTCGCCTTGCCCGACGCGAAGCCGACCTTGCCCTGGCCGTCGCCCACCGCCACGAGGGCGTTGAACGAGAACCGCCGGCCGCCCTTCACGACCTTGGCCACGCGGTTGATCGCGATCACGTTCTCGATGAGATCGCTGCCCTCGC
>JBJKPA010000277.1:0-3801 GCA_046706905.1 Gemmatimonadaceae bacterium | reverse complement strand
ACCGGAATCGAGACGCCCGCCTGCAGCGAGTAGATCCGCGTGTTGGAGCTGAACAGGTCGCCGGGCTTGGACGACTGGCTCCCATACGAGCCGGTGAGCATGACGGTCGGCATCCGCGCCGCATCGGCCATGCCGAGGCGCGCCGTGGCGGCGGCGTATTCGCGCTCCGCCTGCTGCACGTCGGGGCGGCGCGTGAGCAGCGCCGCGCTCACCGAATCGGGCACGACGAGCGCCTTCACCGCGTCGGCCAGCGTTCCGCCGCGGGGAATCGGGGTGGGCCCCTCGCCGAGCAGCACGTCGAGCGCGTGCTCGGTCTGCGCGCGGGCCCGCTCGGTCTGCGCCAGCGTCACCGCCGGCGCCGCCACCTGCGCCTCGAACTGCTTGACGTCGAGCTCCGAGATCAGGCCCTCGCCGTACCGCTGGCGCGCGAGGGCCAGCGTCTGGCGGCGCGAGGCCAGGGTCTGCTCGGCGATCGCGTGCTCCTGGTCCAGCTCGAGGAGCTGCAGGTACGACGTCGCGACGTCGCTCACCAGCGAGAGCACCGTGCCCCGCTCGGCGGCGACCTGCGCCGCGACGTCGGCGTTGGCGGCGTCGAGTCCCTGCCGGATGCGCCCCCAGAAGTCCAGTTCCCACGACACGTCGCCGGTGAGGCGGCTGGCGTGGTACACCACCGGCGGGATGAACCCGAACGCCACCTCGTTGCTGCTCTCCGACCCGTTGACGGTGAGCGACGGGAAGAGCGCGGCGCGGGCCACGCCGGCGTCGGCCCGGTATTCCTGGATGCGGGCCACGGCGGTCTGCAGATTGCGGTTCTGCCGCAGCGCGGTGTTCACGAGGCGCACGAGCGTGGTGTCGCGCAGGATCTGGAGCCACGCCACGCCGGCCGACGAATCGGCGACCAGCATGCGGTTCATCGTGGCCAGCGCGGCGGTGCTGTCGCGGCGGCGCGCCGCGGCCAGCGAGTCGAAGAAGGCACGCGTCGAGTCGGAGGTGCGGGGCAGCCGCAGCTCGGTGCGGGCCGGCAACGGCGTGACGGGCTGGTAGCGCGGTCCGATCGAGCAGGCGGCCACCGGCGCGGCCAGCAGCAGGACGAGATGACGGCGTCTCATTCGACCTCCGGGTGCGGCGCGCCCGGCAGCGCATCGCCGCGTCCGCGCTCGGCGATCCGCCGGATGAGCTCGAAGAAGACCGGGATGAAGAAGATGCCGACCGTGGTCGCAATCAGCATGCCGGCGAACACGCCGGTGCCGATCGAGTGCCGGCTCGCCGCGCCCGCGCCGGTGGCGATGGCCAGCGGCAGCACGCCGAGGATGAACGCGAACGACGTCATGAGAATCGGGCGCAATCGCTCGCGCGCCGCTTCGAGCGCGGCGTCGCGGATGGACATGCCCTGTGCCCGCAGCTCGGCGGCGAACTCCACGATGAGGATGGCGTTCTTGGCGGCGAGCCCGACGACGGCGATCACGCCCACCTGGAAGTAGATGTCGTTGGGCTGCCCGCGGAGCCAGATGCCGATCAGTGCGCCGAACACCCCGAACGGCAGGCCCAGCAGCACCGCGAACGGCACCGACCAGCTCTCGTACTGCGCGGCGAGCACGAGGAACACGATCAGCAGCCCGATCGCGAACACGAGCGTGGCGTCGCCGCTCGACTCCTCCTCCTGGTACGACTGGCCGGAGTAGGCCACGCCGATGCCCGCCGGGGCGAACTGCGTGGCGACCAGCCCGTTGATCTCGCTGAGCAGCTCGCCCGAGCTGTAGCCCGGCTTGGGCGCGCCGGTGAACAACGCCGACGGGAAGCCGTTGAACCGCGGAATCACGGTGGGGCCGCTGCGGTAGCTGGTCGTGGTCAGCGCCGAGACGGGGATCATGGCGCCGCCGCTGCCGCGCACGTACAGCCGTCCGATGTCGGCCGGCGTCTGCCGGAACTGCGGCTCGGCCTCGGCCTGCACGCGGAAGGTCTTGCCGTACAGGTTGAAGTCGTTGATGTAGACCGACGAGAGGAAGGCCTGGAGCGTGGAGAAGAGATCGCCCAGATTCACGCCGCGCGCCTTGGCGGCCGCGCGGTCCACGTGCACGTAGAGCTGCGGCACCGTGGCCCGGAAGCTCGTGGTGACGTTCTGCGCCGCGGGCAGCCGATTGACGGCCGCCTGGAAGGCCTCGACCTGCTGCGCGAAGGCGTCGATGCTCTGCCCGTTGCGGTCCTGCAGGTTGAGCTCGACGCCGGCGGTGGCGCCCAGCCCCGGCACCTCGGGCAGGTTGAAGGCGAACGCGGTGGCGCCCTTGAGCGCGAACAGCCGCGCGTTCACGCGCCCCGCGATGGCGTCGGCCGACTCGCCGGGCCCGCGCTCGTTCCACGGCTTGAACTGCGCGAAGATCGTCGCGGCGTTGGTCTGCGACGAGAACCCGAGAATGCTGAACCCGGCCAGCGCCACGAAGTGCGCCACCCCGGGATCGGACCGCAGGATGCCCTCGACCTGCTGCACCACGCCGATCGTGCGCTGCAGCGAGGCGGCGTCGGGCAACTGCACCGAGATCGCCATGTACCCCTTGTCCTCGGTGGGGAGGAACGCGGTGGGGATCTGGCGCCAGAGCAGCCCCGTGAGCGCGACGATCACGAGGAATACCGCCAGCCAGGGCGTGGGCCGGTCGAGTACCCCGCCCACGGCGCGGGTGTAGCCGTGCCGGCCGCGCCCGAAGGCGCGGTTGAACCACCCGAAGAAGCCCGTCGTGTTCGCCTCGTTCGACTCCCTGAGCAGAATCGAGCAGAGCGCCGGTGTGAGCGTCAGCGCCACGATGCCCGAGAGCACCACGGCGATCACGATCGTGATCGCGAACTGGCGGAACAGCGCACCGGTCACGCCGCCGATGAACGCCACGGGCACGAACACGGCGCACAGCGACAGCACGATGGCCACGAGGGCGCTCGCCACCTGGCGGATGGCGCGGTCGGCCGCCACGCGGGCCGGCAATCGCTCGGCGGCCATGATGCGTTCCACGTTCTCGATCACCACGATGGCGTCGTCCACCACGATGCCGATCGCCAGCACGAGCCCGAACAACGTCAGCACGTTGATCGACATGTGGAGGGCGAGCAACCCGCCGAACGTGCCGATCACGCTCACCGGCACGGCGAGCATCGGGATGAGCGTCGCCCGCCAGCTCTGCAGAAACAGGAACACGACCAGCGTGACGAGGAACAGCGCCTCGAGGAGCGTGATCGCGACCTCGCGGATCGAGGCGGTGACGAACGGCGTGGTGTCGAACGGGATGCTGTAGTGCACCCCCGCCGGGAAGCTCTTCGCGATCTCGTCCATGCGCTGCGCCACGGCGTCCTTCACGGCCAGCGCGTTGGCCCCGGCCCGCGCGTAGAGGAGCAGCACGGCCGTCGGCCGCCCGTCGAGGCGGCCCTGCAGATCGTAGCTCTGCGCACCGAGCACCGCCCGGCCGATGTCCTTGAGCCGGACCAGCGCCCCGTCGGGCTTGGCGCGGATGATGATGTCGTCGAACTGCTGCGTGGTCTGGAGCCGTCCCTGCGCGATGACCGGAATCGTGAGCTCGGTCCCGGCCGGCGAGGGCTCGCGCCCGATCCGGCCCGCCGGATTCGTCGCGTTCTGCTCCCGCACGGCGGCCTCCACGTCGCTCACCGTGATCCCGAGCCTGCCCATCTTCTCCGGATCGAGCTGCAGGCGCATCGAGTAGTTGAGTCCGGCGAACGCCGTCGCGTCGCCCACGCCGGGCACGCGCTTCAACTCGTCGATGACGTAGAGGTTCATGTAGTTCGTCAGGTACGACGCGTCGT
>JBJKPA010000276.1:0-4582 GCA_046706905.1 Gemmatimonadaceae bacterium | reverse complement strand
ACCGCGTCGGCCATCGCCTTCCCCATCGCCATGCCGGCGCCGAGCCCGGCGCCCAGTCCCGCTCCGCCCCCCTCGTTCGCCGCCGCGATCGGCATCGACTGGGCCACCTGGTACTGCGTGTACTGCTGCATGTTGCCCACCATGTTCATGCCGATCCGCTCGTCGAGCTTCTGCTGCAGGGCATCGGGTAGCGAGAGGCTCTCGACCGCGAACTGGTCGAGCATCAGCCCGAAGTCGCCGAACGCGGGTGCCAGCGCCGTCTTGAGCTTGTCGGCCAGCAGTCCCTGATTCGCGGCCATGTCCAGGAACGGTACGCCGCTCGTCGCGAACGCATCGGCGAATCGCGCGAGGATCGTGTCGCGGAGCTGCCCGTCGAGGTCGGACACCGAGTAGATCTCGCGCGTACCGCTCACCTTCTGGTGGAACTTCAGCGGCTCGACGACGTGGTACGTGTAGATGCCGAAGCCGCGCAGCCGCACCATGCCGAAATCCTTGTCGCGAATCGTGATCGGCTGCTGCGTCCCCCACTTCTGATCCGTCTGCACCCGCGTGGAGAAGTAGTACACGTCCGACTTGAACGGCGACTTGAACATCTTGTCCCAGTTCATGAGGTTCGTGAGCAACGGCAGCGTGCGGGTCTCGAGCGTGTAGAGCCCGGGGCCGAACGTGTCGGCCGCCTTCCCCTCGTTCACGAACAGCGCCATCTGCGACTCGCGCACCGTGAGCTGGGCCCCGTACTGGATCTCCATGTCGCGCATGGGATACCGGTAGGCCAGCGTGCCGTCGCCGTCCTCCGTCCACTGGATGACGTCGATGAACTGTTTCTTGAGAAAATCACCCAGCGACATGGGAGGCCTCCGGCGGGGATGAGAGCACGGGTGGTGGCGGCGCGGGCGCGGGGAGGGCGCCTCTCTATAGAAGAAGGCCGGGCGTCAACGTAACGCAAAGAACCGCGACGCCGGGGCCACATTGACCGAACGGGCGACCTGGCCCCCCCGACGGGTCGGCCGGCCGGGGCCTGGCGCGCGGGCCGGCGCCCCTCAACACTCGCCGTTCGGCTCCCGTATATGGTAATGTCTTTCTCCGCATGCGGGCCCCATCCGGACCCGCGTTCCCCGGCCACGCCGGGCGCCCTTCCTGCACCTTCACCGGATATCCCATGCATCGCTACCGGCTCCTTCCTGTACTTGCCGGAGCCCTCATCGCCGCGGCCTCCACGGTCCCGGCGCAAACCGTGGACTCCGCCACCATCGCCGGCATGCGCTGGCGAAACATCGGACCCGCCAACTTCGACGGTCGCGTGAACGCGATCGCCGGGATCGGCTTCCCCTCGAAGACCTTCTACGTCGGCGCCGCTGGCGGCGGCGTATGGAAGACCACCAACAACGGGACGACCTTCCGGTCGCTGTTCACCAGCGAGCCGGTGGCGTCCGTCGGCGCGATCGCCATCGCTCCCAGCGACACGAACGTCGTCTGGGTGGGCACCGGCGATCCCAATAGCCGCAACACGATCGAGCCCGGCGACGGCGTCTACAAGTCCACCGACGGCGGGCTGACCTGGCAGATGATGGGGCTCGGCAGTGGGCAGATGATCGGCAACATCGCGATCGATCCGACCAACGCCAACGTCGTCTACGTCGCCATGCTCGGCCACGCCTGGGACTACAAGGGCGACCGCGGGCTCTACAAGACGACCGACGGCGGCGCCACCTGGAAGCGCATCAAGTACATCGACGACAAGACGGGCTTCGTGGACGTCAAGATCGATCCGTCCAACCCGAACAACATCTTCGCGGCGGCCTGGCAGCGGATCCGCGGTCCCTATTACCTCAAGTCCGGCGGCCCGGGCTCCGGCCTCTGGCACAGCACCGACGGCGGCAATTCCTGGACCGAGGTGAAGGGCGGCGGATTCCCGCCCACCGAGAAGGGCCGCATGACGGTCGCCTTCTCGCGCAGCAATCCCAACATCGTGTACGCGCTCGTCGAGGCCGACTCGATGCGCGGCAAGGACCACCCGATTCTCGCGCCGGCCAGCGATTCCATCGGCAACGAGCCCAAGAAGCCGGAGAAGCAGCGGCTGCTGAGCGGGCTCTACCGCTCGGATGACGGCGGCAGGACCTGGCGCTGGATGAACGACCAGGACACGCGCCCGTTCTACTACTCGCGCGTGGACGTCGATCCGGCGAACCCCAACCGCGTGTACTTCTCCTCCACGCCGTTCCTGTTCTCCGATGACGGCGGCAAGACCGCCCGCACGGCGACCGGCAACGTCCACGTGGACGATCACGCGATCTGGATCGACCCGAACGACGGCCAGCACTGGCTGATCGGAAACGACGGCGGCGTGGCCCAGACGTGGGATCGCGGGGGCAACTTCGACTATCTCAACGTCATCCCGATCGCGCAGTTCTACGACGTGAGCTACGACTTCGATACGCCGTACAACGTCTGCGCCGGCGCCCAGGACAACGGCGGCTGGTGCGGCCCGAGCCGCCGCAAGGAAGGCGGAGTCAGCAACGCCTACTGGTTCACGATCTCCGGCGGCGACGGGTTCTACACCGCCCAGGATCCGACGAATCCGAACATCGTGTGGGGCGAGTCGCAGGAAGGCGGCGTGGTGCGCACGAACCTGAAGACCGGGGAGCGCGACAACCTCGAGAAGCCCACCTGGCAGTCCTCGTACCGCATGTGGGAGGATTCGATCTATGCCGTGCGCGGCGACACGATGAAGCCCGAGACGCCCCAGATGAAGCGGGATATCGCCGAGCTTCGCGCCCGCCAGAAGAGCGACTCGATCGCCCTCGACATGCGCTACAACTGGGAAACGCCGTTCTTCATCTCGAACTTCAACCCGCGCGTGTTCTACATGGCGGGCAACCGCGTCCTCAAGTCCATGGACCGCGGTGACGACCTCTACCCGATCTCGCCGGACCTC
The DNA here is from genome assembly GCA_046706905.1 of Gemmatimonadaceae bacterium. Taxonomy (GTDB): domain Bacteria; phylum Gemmatimonadota; class Gemmatimonadetes; order Gemmatimonadales; family Gemmatimonadaceae; genus JAGWRI01. Next base: position 1,647 of record JBJKPA010000276.1, on the reverse strand, counting down.
TCCACCGACGACACGGCCAAGATCCACGTCAGCCTCGTGACCACGGGCGGCATCACCAACGACGCCACGGGCGCCGAGAACTACGGCACCATCGTGTCGCTCGCCGAATCGTACCTGCGGCCCGGCTGGCTGTACGCCGGGACCGACGACGGCAACGCCTGGATGACGCACAACGACGGCGCCAGCTGGGAGAAGCTCAACGGCCGCTTCCCCGGCCTTCCGGCCGGCACGTACGTGAGCCGCATCGAGCCGTCGCACTTCGACACCAACACCGTCTACTTCGCGTTCGACAACCATCGCAACAACGATTTCAGCGTCTACCTGTACGCGACGCACGACGGCGGCAAGACCTTCCACTCGATCGCCAGCGATCTGCCCACCGGCGGCTCCGACTACGTGCACGTGATCCGCGAGGATCCGTACAACAAGGATCTGCTCTTCGTCGGCACGTCGCGGGCCGCGTACGCTTCGATCGACGGAGGCGCCCACTGGCAGCGCTTCATGGCCGGCATGCCGACCGTGCCCGTGTACGACCTCAAGATCCAGCCGCGCGACCATGAACTGATCGCCGCGACCTTCGGTCGTGGCATCTGGATCGCCAACATCGCGCCGCTCGAGCAGATCAACGCCTCGGTTCTGGCCTCCAACGTCCATCTCTTCAAGCCGGTCGCCGCGTCGGAATACGGCCAGGGTCCCGAGAAGGGCTCGTCGGCCAACGGCAACGGGCAGGGCGTGTACACCGCCGAGAGCCCGGAGTACGGCGCGAACATCAGCTACCGCCTCGCCAACGCCGACGGTCGCACCGTGCGCATCGTCATCCAGAACGCAGCCGGCGATACCGTCGGCTCGCTGATGGGTCCGGCCTCGGCCGGCCTCCACACGGTGACCTGGAACTTCCAGTCCGCCGTGCGGCCGCCCGCTCCCAAGCTCTCGCCGTCCGAGGTGCGCGACAGTATCCTGCGCGCCCAGAAGTCGAATCGCGTGCTCGACTCGCTGGCCAAGTCGGGTATGGAGCCCCGCGTCGTCGCCGAGCTGCGGCGCGCCGTCGAGTCCGGCAGCATGGCCGGGCTGTTCGGCCGCGGCGGTCGTGGCGGACGCGGCGGGCGCGGTGCCGAAGCCGGCTGGGATGCCCGACCGGCGGAAGGCCCGCCGGTCGGTGCCGGACGCGGCGGCCGGGGTGGACCGCCGGATGTCATGGCGGCGTTCCCCGGCGGCTTCCGCCAGATGGCCGAGCTTCTCGGCCTGAGCCGCGGCAGCTTCTTCGGCCGCGGACGCGGCGGCAGCGTGGTCGACGCCGGTGACTACCTCGTGACCCTCACCGTGAACGGCGACACGCAGAAGCAGGTGCTCCACGTCAACCGGCTGGCCGGCGGTGGTGCCGCCGGCGGGTTCGGCTTCGGCGCCACGAACGACGGGCGGGATCCGTAGTAAGACCGCTCGACCCTGCGCGAACGCCCGCCGGCGGAACACCGTCGGCGGGCGTTCCCCATGTGGGCACTTATTGTCACTATGTTACTATTTCCGAGGAACCCCATGCCGCGAATCGCTCGTCTGGTGATCCCCTGCGCCCTGCTGCTCGGCGCGTCGTGCCGGTCCGCCCCTCCGACGCCGGCCCCCGCCCCGGCCCCGGCGCCCGCCGCCGTCCGC
>JBJKPA010000275.1:0-3997 GCA_046706905.1 Gemmatimonadaceae bacterium | reverse complement strand
TCTATTCGCGGTTCATCACGATGGTGCTGCACGACGCGGGGCTGCTGGACTTCGAGGAGCCGTTCACGCGGTTCCGCGCCCACGGCACGATCATCCGCGAAGGCGCCAAGATGTCGAAGAGCCGCGGGAACGTGGTGAATCCGGACGAGTACGTGGAGCGGTGGGGGGCGGACTCCTTCCGCACGTACCTGATGTTCCTGGGCCCGTACGAGGAGGGGGGCGACTTCCGCGATCAGAGCATCTCGGGGGTGCGCCGGTTCCTCGACCGGTTGTGGGCGTCGGTGCAGGACGCGGCGCACGACGGCGCGCCCGACGCGGACGTGATGCGCAAGGTCCACCAGACGATCCGCAAGGTGACCGACGACATCCCGGCGCTGAGCTACAACACGGCGATCGCGGCGATGATGGAGTGCGTGAACGTGCTGCGCGCGCACGAGCGCAAGCCGCACGTCCGGGAGGTCGAGCCGCTGGTCCAGCTCGTCGCGCCCTTCGCGCCGCACATCGCCGAGGAACTGTGGGAAACGATCGGGCACACGCGGAGCGTGTTCGACGACGGGTGGCCGGTGTTCGACGCGCGGCTCGCGGCCGAGGAGTCGGTGACGGTGGCGGTGCAGGTCGGCGGGAAGACGCGCGGCACGGTGCAGGTGCCCAAGGATGCCGTGGAGGGGGCGGTGCTCGAGGCCGCGATGGCGGAACCGGGGATCGCGAAGTTCGTGACCGGGGAGCCGAGGAAGGTGATTTATGTCAAGAATCGGCTGCTGAATCTGGTGCTGTGAAACGGCGCGAACTGCAACAGAAGGCATAGGGCCGGCTGCTGACGGCTGACAGCTGTCGGCAACTACGACGGGACCCATCCTCGCGCATGGCAGCCGCCTGGCGCGAGGATGAGTCCCGTCGTCGTTGCTGTGAGCCGATGGCTGTCAGCTACCGGCTCTCAGCCTTCTGTTGGGGTGGTGCGGGGCTCGCCCCTACTTCCACTCCGAATACGTCACTTTGGCATCCGGCACACTGAACGCCACCGCCGCCAGATAATCCACGCGCCCGATATCCAGCAGCCGCACCCAGAGCCGCTGCCGGTCGATGCCGGTGATGCCCGTGACGTCGATCTCCTGCTGCGCATCCTTGCCCAGCGAGACCGTGAAGGCGTCGAACGCGGTCGCGATGCCGGTGCCGAGCGCCTTGACCACCGCTTCCTTGCGTACCCACGCGCGGAAGAAGGAGTCGGCCCGCTGCTCGCGCGGCAGCGCCAGCAGCGCGTCGTACTCGCCGCGCGCGAAGAAGCGCGCCGCGATCCGCTCCACATCGGCCAGCCGCGTCATCCGCTCCAGATCCACGCCCACGTCGTCCGACCGGGTGATCGCGACCAGCATGTGGTCGCCCGAGTGCGACACGCTGAAGTGCAGCGGCGCCTCGCCGTCGCGCGGCACGACCTGCGGCTTGCCGCGGGGCGAGCGGCGGATCGTGATCTCCGGCGCCGGCTGCTTGAGATACCCGGCCAGGATCCCGCGCACCCAGGCCCGCGACAGGGTCAACCGCGCCCGCTGCGCCTCGCTGGCCACGAGCGCGGTCTTCTCCCGCTCGCCCGGGGGCAGGAGCGGCGTGGCGCCGGAGAGGTTCTCCGGCGTGGCCGCCAGCGTGGCGTGCCACACGTGAATGTCGTGCGCGCTCAGCGCGGGAATCGAAGGACTGGAGGGCATGATCGTCGCCTAGAAACTCAACCCGAACGTGACGGGTAACGAAAGATAGGAACTACCATCCGTAAGCACCTTGTGCAAGCGGACTTCGAAATACGCCGTCATTCCGCTGAGCGGAATGCGGATCCCCATGCCGCCGTTGAAGCCGGGCCGCGCCCCGTTGCCGGTCACCCCGTACAACCCCATGCCGCCGATCAGGTACGGATGGAACTGCGTGCCCTGGAAATTGTAGACGGCGCTCACGATGGCCGCCGTGGCCTGCACGGCACGGGCCCCGGCGACGCCGCTCTTGGGCGAGAAGTGCTCGTAGAACAGCTCGCCGCGCACCCCCATCGCCTGCCCGGGGGCCTCGTACTCCGCCGTCCCCGCCAGGTTGAACCCCGAGCTGTGCGCGTCGGCCAGGCCGCCGGCGGGAAAGCTCACACCGAACGCGGCCCCCAGGTGGCCGGCCGAGAGCCCGCCCTGCGCGAGCGCCGCGGCGGGAGCCGCCGCGACGAGCGCCGCGGCGATGATCGCGAGTCGTTTCATCAGGAAAAATCTAGCGTCAGAGCAGGCCGGCAATCCAATCACCCACCAGGTACCCCACACCGGCCACGCCGAGCCCCACGACGAACATGTCGAGCCCCGACCGGAAGACGCTCCGCCCGGTGAACACCGACCGGGCCGCGCCCACCAGCCAGTGGGACAGCATCGAGATCGCGAACGCCACGACGATCGCCGTCTTCCCCGACCAGAACAGGAAGGGCGCCACGGGGATGAACGCCCCCACCGCGGTGGCCAGTCCCGTCACCCACCCCTCGCGCAGCGGGGACATGCCCCGCTCGCCGATCCCCAGCTCCTCCTGCACCTGCTCGTCGAGCATCCGGTCCGGATCGGCCATCACCTCGGTGGCCAGCGCGTGGGCCGCGGCGGCGTCCATCCCCTTGGCCTGGTAGATCAGCGCCAGCTCGTCCCGCTCGACCTCGGGCATGAGCGCGATCTCGTCGCGCTCCATGGCGATCTCGTGGGCGTACACCTCCTGCTCGCTCTTAGCCGCCAGGTAGCCGCTCGACCCCATGGAGAGCGAGTCGGCGATGAGGCCGGCCATGCCGGCCACGATCACGGCGTGCCCCTCGGCGACCCCCGACGCGCCGATCACGCCGGCCACGAGGCCGAAGTTCGCGGTGAGCCCGTCGTTGAACCCGTACACGACGTTGCGCAGGAAGCCGCCCGACTCGGTGCGATGCCAGGGCTCCCCCTCGCGCCCCGCGATCGAGCCGAGCGTGCTGGCGTGCTCGGCCGACTCGCGAGCCAGGGTGAGCGACTCGTCGCGTCCCGGTGCGCCGGTGGCGATGGTGCGGTGCATGTTGAGATAGCCGCGCACCTCGCGCCCCTCCTCGGCGAGCAGCATGGGGAGGAGGAATCCGGGGCCGAGCCACCGGCCGAGCAGTGCGAGCAGGCGCGTTCGCGCCGTGGGACGGAAGGCGGCGACGGGCCGGCCGTTCTCAGCCAGGAGCCCGGCCCAGATCGCGGTGTGGCGGTCCTCGACGTCGGCCAGCTCGAGGTAGATGTGCTTCTTGCGGGGGTCGTGCTCGAAGCCGGCGAGGACGCGGTACAGGTACGCGGCGTCGGCTTCGTCCTGCCAATGGTCGGCGAAGGCTTCCAGGTCGGGGGATTCGCGCATGGGGGGAATATGGCGAAATCGGGGGTGGGGCGCGTGGGGAGCGTAGGACGGTAGGACGGTAGGACGGTAGGACCGTATGACGGCAAACGATGAAACGCCGTTCACCAACCACCGTCCTACCGTCCTACCGTCCAACCAAGTAAACCCTCCCCAGCCACCCCGTGACTCACCCCCCAGAAGTCCCCAACCAGCGAGTCACCATGCAAATCCGTACCTCGATTACTCTCGCCCTGGCGGCCGCCGCCGTACCCGCCGTGCTCCCCGCACAGATCACCGTGCGCACCGCGCCGCGCGGGCAGTACGCGTACGTCTGGAACGGCGACCAGTCGCCCAGGGCCGTCATCGGCATCACGACCTCGGCCGGCGACGCCTCCGACACGCTCGGCCTCCTCGTCACCGACGTCGCCGACGGCGGACCCGCCGACAAGGCCGGCATCCAGGAAGGCGATCGCATCCAGACGATCAACGGCATCGATCTCAAGATCCAGCCGATCGACATCGGCGATCAGTCGATGGCCGACGCCATGTCGCGCCGGCTGACGCGCGAGCTGGGCAAGCTCAAGCCCGGCGAGGACGTGGCGCTGCGCGTGGACCACAACGGGAAGACGCGGTCGCTCACCCTCAAGACCGTGGACGCCGA
>JBJKPA010000274.1:0-12613 GCA_046706905.1 Gemmatimonadaceae bacterium | reverse complement strand
GGCCGTGACCGCGCCCCGCGAGGAGGCCCGCGCCGCCCTCGACGCGGCCGACGACGGCCCCGTGGCCTACGTGTTCGGCCGCGAGGACAGCGGCCTCCCCAACGAGATCCTCGACCGGATGCACGCGCTGGTGATGATTCCGACCACCGAGCACGCCTCGCTCAACCTGGCCCAGGCCGTGCTCGTGGGCCTCTACGAGCTGCACCTCGCGGCGGCCGACGCCACGCGGGCCGTGGCCCCGTCGCGCAAGGCCGCGCCGCCCCCCACCGAGGAGCAGTTCGAGCAGTACTTCGCCGACGTCGAGCGCTCGCTCGACGCCATCGAGTTCTTCAAGACGCGCGTCTCGGAGCACATCATGCGCACCCTCCGGTCGCTGACCTACCGCGCCGCGCCCGATGCCCGCGAGCTGTCCCTCATCCGCGCCATGACCCTCGAGGTCGTGAACTACCTCAAACGCACCGGGCGGGCTTGACGCTCTCTCCCCGGCGCTCATTCTTCACGCCATGGTGTTCAAACGACTCTTCGATCGCGCCGCCGCCGATCAACCCGAACCCGAGTCCCCCGACGAGGACGCGCCCTCCGACCTGAGCGTCGCCCCCGAGGACGACTCCAACCTGCCCGAAGAGGCTCCCGACCGGCCCTGGTTCGAACGCGCCGCCGCCGTCATCGCCGGCGGCGCGTCCACCGGGAGCAAGCGCCCCGAGGCGATGTGGGGGACGGCGGAGCCCGACGGCCCCACGCACTTCATCCACGCCGCCGGCTGCCACGTCGTCGCCACCGACGGCGAGACGTATATCGATTGCGGTATGGCCCTCGGCGCGGTCGCGCTCGGCTACGCCGAGCCCAACGTGACCCGCGCCGCGCTCGACGCCATCGGCGGCGGACACGTGTCGGGCCTCAACAGCACGTTCGAGGTCGCCGTCGCCGAGCGCCTCTGCGACATCATTCCGTGCGCCGAGCGCGTCCGGTTCCTCAAGACCGGCGCCGAGGCGACCTCGGCCGCCGTGCGCATCGCCCGCGCCTACACCGGCCGCGACGTCGTCATCGCCTCGGGCTACCTCGGCTGGCACGACTGGGCGAGCGACAGCCCCGGCGTTCCGGACGCGGTGCGCCGCGACGTGATCCGCGTCCCGTTCGACGACGTGAGCGCCCTCGACGCCGCCGTGCGCACCGCCGGCGACCGCCTCGCCGCGATCATCCTCGAGCCGGTGGTCGAACGGATGCCCACCGACACCTGGATCGCCCGCGCCCGCGAGCAGGCCACGCGGGCCGGCGCCGCGCTCGTCTTCGACGAGATGAAGACCGGCTTCCGCCTCGCGCCGGCGGGATTCCAGGAGGTGTCCGGCGTGACCCCGGACCTCGCCACGTTCGGCAAGGCGCTGTCCAACGGATTCCCGCTCGCCGCCGTGGTCGGGAACAAGGACCTCATGGACGCCGCGTCGAAGACCTGGATCTCGTCCACCCTGGCCAGCGAGGCGGGCTCGCTCGCCGCCGCGCTCACCGTGTGCGAGTGGCACGAGCAGGCCGACGTGTGCGGCATGCTCGCCACCCGCGGCGCCGAGATGCGCCGTGTGGTCGGCGACGCGCTCCGGGCCAGCGGCATTCCGGGCGTGACCCTCGAGGGGCTGGACCAGATGTGGCTCCTGCGGTTCGAGGACGCGGCCCGCGAACGCGCCTTCCTGTCGCTCGCCGCCTCGCACGGCGTGCTGTTCAAGCGCGGCGCGTACAACTTCGCGTCGACGGCCCACGACGACGACGCCGTGCAGGCCATCGAACGCGCGGCCAGCGCCGCGTTCGTGGAACTCGTCGAGGAGACGTGACCGCGGTGCCGGGCGGGGCGGGGGCGGGGCAGGGGGCGGGAGCCGCTTCGCCGCTGGCCGGTCCGGCGCCGCTCATCGACGTCCACGCCCACTTCCATCACGCCGGCGGCCCGCGGGCCGACTGGGCGGACGTCAACGCCGCCCGATTCCGGGCCGGCGAGCGCATCGGCATCAAATATCACGTGGCGTCGATCCTCGGCAGCTGGGGGTTCACCTCGCCCGTGTACTTCCCGTCGCCGGCCGACGTCACGGCCGGCAACGACGCGATGTACGCCATCTCCGAACGCGAATGGGAGCGGGTGCGCGCCTACGTGACCGTGAACCCCAACCACACCGCGCACGCCGTGGCCGAGATCGCCCGCGGCGTCGAGCGCGGCGCCGTGGGGGTCAAGCTCGCCGCCAGCCGCCGGGCCGACGACCCCCTGCTCGATCCCGTGTGCGAGGCCGCCGCGCGGCACGGGCTGCCCGTCCTCCACCACATCTGGCAGCACCGCACACGCGAATGGCCCTCGCAGGAGATCTCCGACGGCGCCGACCTCGCGCGGCTCGCCCGCCGCCATCCCGGCGTGTCGTTCATCCTCGCCCACATCGGCGGGGGCGGCGACTACATGCATACGTTTCCGGCTATCGCCGACGCGCCCAACGTGTTCGCCGACGTCTCGGGCAGCGGCGTGGACCGCGGCATGCTGGACGAGGCCGTGCTCCGGCTCGGCGTGGAGCGCGTCCTCTGGGGGTGCGACGTCACGATGGAGACCGGCCTGGCCAAGCTCATGGGCTTCGAGGCGATCCGTCTCTCCCCCGACCATATGGCGCTCATCCGCTACGGCAACGCCGTGCGCCTCTTCCCTCGCGGGAGCTTTCCCCGCGTGGCCGCCGCCGGAGCAGGCGCATGATCGACGTCAATGCGCTCATCGGTCCGTACCCCTTCCGGTACGTGCCGCACCCCGATCCCGGGGTGCTGGTGCAGGTGCTCCGGCGTGAGGGCCTCGACGGCGCGTGGGTGGGGCACCTCCCCAGCGCCTTCCACCGCGATCCCTCGGCCGGAAACGCCCAGCTCTACACCGCGCTCGCCCCGCACGCGCCCATGCTGCGCCCCGTGCCCGCGATCCGGCCGGACTGGCCGCGGTGGGAGGACGCCGTCCGGACCGCGGCCGACGCCGGCGCCCCCGCCGTCCGTGCGTATCCCACCATCTGGCAGATGGGGCCGCACGACCCGCGGATGCGCGAACTGGCCCTGGCCTGCGGCGAGCGGCGCATGGCGCTCCTTCTCACCGTCCGTTTCGAGGACCTCCGCCAGCGGCATCCGCTGGACGCCGCGGGCGACCTCTCGGCGGCCGCGATCCGCGACCTGGCCCGTGCGGGAGGGGCGGTGCGGCTCGTCGTCACCGCGGCGGGGCGCGACCTGATCGAGGAGGTCCACTGGGGGCTCACCCCCGAGGAGCAGCGTCGGGTGGTGTGGGACATCTCCTGGATCTGGGGCCCCCCGGAGGATCACCTCGCCAAGCTCTTCCGCGCGATCGGCGCCGAGCGGTTCGTGTACGGTACGCAGTGGCCGCTGCGCCTCACGCAGACGGCGCGGGCGAATCTCGCGCTGCTCCCCGAGGACATTGCGCGCGCGGCGCTCGCTGATCCCGGCACGCTCTTTGAGTGACGCATCATCGACCCCGTGGGGTCAATCTCCGGGCCGCGTGAGGATCGTGAAATTATTGACCGCCTATACTTGCGCGAACCGGCCTGTACGGTGAAATTTTTTCGTCGCCCGCAGGCTTGTGAATGCGTTCACAAAGCAGTTCCTCCCGTTCACACGGCCACTAGAAAAAAAACCCAGTGATCTCCTTCTGCATTCCATCGCGATGACCAAGCGCAGGAAGTGGACCGCCATTCCGGGGCTGATTGCGCTGGCCGCCGGTGCCGTGATGCTCTCCGCCTACAGCGGCGCGTCATCCTCGCAGAACAGCTCACCCGTTCAGCCGATCCCCTTCCCGCACTCCGTTCACGTCGGCAAGCTCGGGATCAACTGCATCTACTGTCATTACTCGGCCAACAAGTCGCCCGACCCCGGGTTCCCGGCCGTGTCCACGTGCATGGGGTGTCACACGCTCATCGGCCCCAACCGGCCGGCGAGCAATCTCGGCCCCGCGCGCACCAGCGTCGGCCTCAAGACGCTCTGGATGTACGCGGGCCTGGCCGGCAAGCCGGCCAAGCCGATTCCGTGGAAGCGCATCCACAAGCTCCCCGACTACGTGCACTTCCCGCACATGCGGCACATCAACGCGGGCGTCACCTGCCAGACCTGCCACGGCCCCATCCAGACCGAGGCCCGCGTCTATCAGTACGCCACCCTCAACATGGGCTGGTGCATCAACTGCCACGTGAACGGCTACGATCCGGCGCAGGGCGAGGAGATGGCCTCCATGGTCTCCGACGGCCACGGCGGCGCGATGCTGCCGGCCGGCTACAAGGTGCCGACCACCGCGACCCCCGATTCGCTGCGCAAACATGCGCGTTACGACTGCTCCGTCTGCCACTACTGAGCGCCGAGTGAACCGTTCTTCCCGTCATCCGATGAGCCGCCCCGCGTGCCCCGCGTGCCCCGCGCGCCGTACGAGGAAATCGTCATGAGCCAGTCCACGGAGCCCAAGGGCAAGGGCGTCAAGCGCCGGGAGTTCCTCAAGATCCTCGGGGTCTCGGGCGCCGCGGCCACCGCCGCGTGCAGCCCCGAGAACGCCGGCAAGCTGATCCCGTACCTCGTCTCGCCCGACCAGACGGTCCCCGGCGTCTCGACCTACTACGCCACGACCTGCCGCGAGTGCGCCGCGAGCTGCGGCATCATCGCCGAGACGCGCGACGGCCGCACGATCAAGCTCGAGGGCAACCCCGACCATCCGCTCAACCGCGGCGCGATCTGCGCCCGCGGCCAGGCCGCGCTGCAGGAGCTCTACAATCCGGACCGCCTGCGCACGCCGATGGTCAAGAAGAACGGCGCCTGGCAGGCCATCTCGTGGGACGATGCGCTCACCATGGTGAGCCAGCAGCTCGGCCAGGCGAAGAGCCGCAACACCGCCGGCAACGCGGTGTTCCTCAGCCAGCACGAGGCCGGCGCGTTCCCCGCGTTCGTGGATCAGTGGATGGCCGCGTTCGGCATGAAGTCCCACCTGAGCGTGGACTTCGAGGCCGACCAGGCGGCGATGGAGGCCAACCGCCGCGCCTACGGCGTGTCGTGGCCCCGCCTCGACTTCTCGCAGGCCCGGCTCATCGTCTCGTTCGGCGCCGACTTCCTCGACGGATGGGGCGCCTCGGTGCCGCAGCAGCTCGACTTCGCCGACGCGCGCACGGCCTTCCAGAGCGCGCCGCGCGCCGTCTACATCGGCCCGCGCCGCACGCTCACCGGCATCAACTGCGACCAGTGGATCGCCTGCAAGCCCGGGTCCGAGCTGGCCATCGCCCAGGCGCTGGCCGGCAAGATGCCGCTCGCCCAGGCGGCCGACGCCAGCGGCGTGAGCGCCGACGTGCTCGGCGCGCTGGCCAAGGAGCTCGCCTCCGCCAAGCCCAGCCTGCTCGCGTCCGGCGTGCGTACCGCCAACGCGCTCGACGTGGCGCTGGCCGTGGCCGATCTGAACAAGTCGCTCGGCAACGTCGGCAAGACCGTCCTGCCCGCCGATCCGCTCCTCGCCTTCGAGGGGATCGCGCGGTACGGCGCGCTGGCCGAAGCCGTGGAGCGCATGAGCGGCGGCACGGTCCCGGTGGCGTTCGTGCGCGGCACGAATCCGGCCTACTACCTGCCGGCCTCGGCCAAGTTCGCCGACGCGTTCGCCAAGGTGCCGTTCAAGGTGGCGTTCGCCACGCAGCCCGACGAGACCGTCGAGCTGTGCGACCTCGTGCTTCCCGACCTCCACTCGCTGGAGAACTGGGGCGACGCGCAGCCCGTGAAGGGCACGCTCTCGCTGCAGCAGCCGGCGATGGATCCGGTGTTCACCGGCACGCGGGCGGCGGGCGACGTGATGATCGCGCTGGCCCAGAAGGATCCCGCGGCGGCGTCGAAGTTCCGCGAGAAGAACTATCGCGAGTGGGTGATGGCGCACTTCCCGGGCGGACCGGAAGGATTCGCCGCCGGGCTCGCCAAGGGCGTGACCGCGGGCTCGATCCCGACGCCCGCCGCGCCGGCCCCCTCGGGCGCCGCCACGGCCCCGACGCTCGAGTCCGCGTCGGCCGACTTCTACCTGATCACCTATCCGCATCCGCTGTTCGGCGACGGGCGCGGGGCCAACAAGCCCTGGCTGCAGGAGCTGCCCGATCCGGTGGCCAAGATCGTGTGGAGCTCGTGGGTCGAGATGCACCCCGAGACGGCGACCAAGATGGGCATCCAGCGCGGCGACATCGTCGAGGTGCGCACCACGCAGGGCACCATCCGCGCGCCCGCCTATCTCTATCTCGGCGTGCGCGCCGACACGATCGCCGTGCCGCTGGGGCAGGGGCACCGCCCGGCGACGCCGATCAAGGCGTGGGATCCGTCGCAGGACCCGACCAAGAACATCCAGTGGGGGTACGGCCGCTACGCGCGCGGCGTCGGCGTCAACGCCATGGACCTGATGCCGGCGACGTCCGACGCCGCGGGCGGGTTCGTCTGGACGGTGACCAAGGCGTCGGTGACCAAGACCGGCGACAGCGAGACGATTCCCTCCACCGAGGGCTCGGCGCGCCAGCACGGGCGCGGCATCGCGCAGGCGATCTCGATCACCGACCTGCTGAGCGGGAAGACCGAGGAGATCAAGGAAGCGCCGCTGCCCGGCGACGCGTCGCACGCCTACCTGCCCGGCATGCGGGCCCCGGTGGCGGCCGACGCGCAGGGCGTGCTCGGCGCGCCCACGGCGGCCGATTCGGGCACGCACCTCGGGCTGTACGATCCCAAGAATCCGCTCGGCATGGCCAAGCGCCGCTGGGCGATGACCGTGGACCTCGCGCGGTGCACCGGTTGCTCGGCCTGCGTCACCGCGTGCTACGCCGAGAACAACATTCCCACCGTGGGCGCCCACTGGCAGAACGCCAGCGTGTACGCGGTGCAGAAGACCGGCTACAACGTGGTCCGCGGGCGCGAGATGAACTGGATCCGCATCGAGCGCTACTTCGAGGGCGACCTCGACGCCAAGTTCGGCGAGGAGTGGGAAGCCCGCGTGGTGCCGATGATGTGCCAGCAGTGCGGCAACGCGCCCTGTGAGCCGGTGTGCCCGGTGTTCGCCACCTATCACTCGCCGGACGGCCTCAACATCCAGGTCTACAACCGGTGCGTGGGCACGCGGTACTGCTCGAACAACTGCCCGTACAAGGTCCGCTATTTCAACTGGTTCGGGTACGGCGAGAAGGACCGCCGGCAGTATGCGTTCCCCGATCCGCTCAACTGGCAGCTCAATCCCGACGTCACGGTGCGCGGCAAGGGCGTCATGGAGAAGTGCACGTTCTGCGTGCAGCGTATTCGCGAGGCCGAGAACCGCGCCCGGCTGGAGCATCGGGAGCTGATCCCCGACGAGTTCACCACGGCCTGCGCGGCGAGCTGTCCGTCGCGCGCCATCGTGTTCGGCGACGCCGCCGACGAGCGGTGGTCGGTGAACCGGCTGATCGAAGACAAGCGCGCGTACACCGTGTTCAAGGAAATCAACACCTACCCCGCGGTGGTCTACTTGAAGAAGGTCAACCATCCCTCGCCGGCCACGGCGGGCAACGCCTAACGGAGGGCACAGCATGGCCACGACTGCAGCGCCCCTCCCGCCGGCCGCCGAGCTGCGGCCCAACGTCGCCTCGGCGGACGTCCACTTCCCGGCGATCAAGACGTATGAGCAGATCGATCACGAGGTCATCAACGCGATGCGCCCCACGCTGGGGTGGTTCGTGCTGCTGGGCCTCTCGATCCTCTGCATGCTCGTCGGCGCCGCGACCTGGACCTACCAGATCTACGCGGGCCTCGGCGTCGCGGGATACCAGCCCCCGGTCATGTGGGGCGTGTACATCGTCAGCTTCGTGTTCTGGGTCGGTATCGGCCACGCCGGGACGCTGATCTCGGCGATCCTGTACCTCTTCCGCGCCGGCTTCCGGACCAGCATCTACCGCGTGTCCGAGGCGATGACCGTGTTCGCGGTCATGACGGCCGGCCTGTTCCCGATCCTGCACCTCGGGCGGCCGTGGAAGTTCTTCTACCTGATCCCGTATCCGAACTGGCGGCTCATCTGGCCGAACCCGAAGAGCCCGCTGGTGTGGGACGTGTTCGCGATTCTCACGTACCTCACCGTGTCGGCGACCTTCCTGTTCGTGGGGCTCATTCCCGACTTCGCGATCATGCGCGACAAGGAGAAGAACCCGATCCGGAAGCAGCTGTTCGCCACGCTGTCCATGGGCTGGCGGAACTCGGACAAGGAGTGGCGCCATTTCGCCCGCGCCTACCTGTTCCTGGCCGCCTTCGCCACGCCGCTCGTGCTGTCCGTGCACTCGGTCGTGTCGTTCGACTTCGCCATGGCCAACATGCCGGGCTGGCACGAGACGATCTTCCCGCCCTACTTCGTGGCCGGCGCGATCTACTCCGGCCTCGGGATGGTGTTCACGATCGTCATCCCGATGCGCAAGTTCTTCAAGCTCGAGCACTACATCACGCTCAACGACCTCGACGCGGCGGCCAAGATGTGCCTCTTCGTCTCGATGGTCGTGGGCCTCGCCTACCTCACCGAGTTCCAGATGGGGTGGCTGGCCGGCACGAGCTTCGAGCAGGAGTACTGGTGGCAGCGCGCCTTCGGCCAGTGGTGGTGGGCCGAGTGGATCATCCTGACCTGCAACTGCCTGCTTCCGCTGTCGCTCTTCTCGCAGAAGCTGCGCCGCAACCCGGCCTGGCTGTTCACCCTCTCGATCTTCATCAACATCGGGATGTGGTTCGAGCGGTTCGTCATCATCATCCCGTCGCTGTCGCACGAGTTCGAGCCCTGGCAGTGGGGCCGTTACTGGCCGACCTGGGTGGACCTCGCGATCCTGCTCGGCAGCTTCGGCTGGTTCTTCATGTGGTTCCTGCTGTTCATCAAGCAGATGCCCGTGATGGCGATGTCCGAGTTCAAGGAGATCATTCCCGCCCGGCTCCGGCACGCGGTCGGGGAAGGAGGGGCCCACTGATGCAGGGCGTCATCGCGGCCTTCCACGAACTGGACTCCGCCGTGCACGCGGTGGAGGACCTGAAGAAGGAGCGCTACTCCGACATCACGGTGTACACGCCGACGCCGCACCATGAGTTCGACGAGGTGCTGGCCCGGCCCGAGAGCCACGTCCGGCGGTGGACGCTCATCGGCGGCGCGCTCGGGTGCACCTTCGGCTACTGGATCTGGGTCTGGATCTCGCGCTACTGGCCGCTCGTCGTGGGCGGCAAGGCGATCGTGGCCTGGGTGCCCTATACGATCTTCGGCTTCGAGGTCATGGTGCTGGTCGGCTCGCTGGCCACCGTGGTCGGCATGTTCGCCAACTCGCGGATCCCGCGGCTCACCCAGACGGTGGGCTACGACCCGCGGTTCAGCGGCGGCCACTACGGCGTGTGGGTCGAGACCGCGCCCGACCGCGCCGACGCCGCGGCCGACGTCCTGCGCCGCCACGGCGCGACGGAGGTGCGCTATGAGCGCTGACCTCCGCCGGTCGCTCCTCCGCGGCGCGGCCCTGGCGTACGCCGCGGTCCTCGTGAGCGGCTGCTCCTGGTTCACCGACTTCAAGCGGCAGCCCGACTTCCATCCCTGGCAGAGCGTGTCCGACACGATCCCGGCCCGCGGCAACCCGCAGATGTCGGTGCCCGTGTACGGCTCGGTGGCGCCCGGCTTCATCTACAGCCGCGCCCAGTTCCCGGCGACGATCGATTCGATGTCGAAGATCAAGAACCCGATCCCGCCCGACGCCCGCTCGCTGGAGAACGGCCACAAATACTTCGCCATCAACTGCTCGGTGTGCCACGGCTTCACCGGGGCGGGGGACGGCATCGCCACCAAGTACGGCATGATCCCCATGCCGCTCACCTCCGACAACGCCAAGTCGCTCAGCGACGGCTACATCTTCGGCATGATCCGGAACGGCCGCGGCGCGATGCCCACCTACAACCGCATCGAAGAGCCCGACCGCTGGGACATCGTCAACTACGTGCGCGCGCTGCAGGGCAAGTTCCCCGGCGTCACCGTGCCCACCGGGCCGATCGGCAAGCCCGGGGAGACCGGCGCGACGCTCCCCGGCGTCACGCAGATGGGACCGACGCGGCCCGCGCCCTACTACCATCAGGTGGGATCGCAGGCCATGGTGCCGCTCGACTCCGCCGAGCACGCCATGGTCGGCGTGGATACCACGACGAAGACCGGAGGGCACCCGTGAGCCTCCATCCACCCAAGGTCCCGACCCGCGACGAGGTGCTCGCGGCCACCAGCAAGCCGATCCCCAAGTGGCTCACCACCGTCAGCCTCGTGCTGGCCGTGGTCGGCGCGGTGATCTTCGTGGCCGGCCTGTTCGTGAACCCCGACCGCGCCTGGCACGCCTGGCACTTCAACTGGCTGTTCTTCGCCGGCCTGTCGTCGGGCGGCGTGACGATCGTCGCCGTCCAGCGGATCACCACGGCCCGCTGGTCGCGCCCCGTGGTCCGCATGCTCGAGGGCTACGTGGCCTTCCTGCCGGTGGCGTTCGTGTTCCTCCTCATCACGCTCTTCTTCGGCCGGAACCACGTCTTCGCCTGGGGCCACCAGGCCTACCCCAACGCGCCCAAGGCCTTCTACTACAGCCCGACCTTCCAGATGGTGCGCGACGTGGTCGTGTTCGCGCTCCTCACGCTGCTGCCGGTCTGGTTCGTCTACACCTCCGTGCGGCTCGACGTCGGCCAGATCGCCGAGTCCGGCGCGAAGTGGGCCGCCGGCATCCGGGCGCGCATGCGCCGCGGGTTCGGCGAGGAGCGGCGCGAGCTGCACTCCACGCACTCGATCCAGGGCAAGATCGCCGTCGCCATGGCGATCGTGTACGCCTTCGGCTGGTCCCTGCTCGCCTGGGACCTGTCCATGAACCTGTCGATGCACTTCCAGAGCGACCTGTACAGCTGGTGGTTCTTCATGGGCGCCTGGCTCTCGGCCCTCATGGCGTTCACCCTGCTCGTCATGTCGTGGCGCAAGTACCTCGGCGCGTACGATCTGATCACCGAGAAGCAGATCCACGACATCGGCAAGCTCTGTTTCGCGTTCACCGCGTTCTGGGGCTACCTCACGTTCGGCCAGTACCTCGTCATCTGGTACGGCAACATGGGCGAGCAGACGTTCTACATGCGCCTGCGCCTCATCCCCCCGTGGGAGATGATCACGCTGGCGTCCATCTGGCTGGTGTTCGTGCTGCCCTTCTTCGGATTGATCTCGAAGGCCGCCAAGATGTATCTGCCCACGCACATCCTGTTCGCGATCTCGAGCCTCGTCGGCCTCTGGATCATGCGCTACGTCGAGGTCTATCCCTCGGCGTACGGCGTGACCGCCAGGGCGCCCTTCGGCATCTGGGAGATCGGCGTCGCCGCCCTGTACCTGGGCGTGTGGGGATTGTGCTACATCAAGTTCATGGACGCCTTCCCGCGCATGCGCCTGACGGCCATGACCTCGGCCTACCGCGACGAGATCCAGGTCCCGGTGGATCCGGAAACGATGGAGCCGCTGCCGGCGCACGAGTAGCGGTAGGACGGCAGGACGGCGAACACGACGAAGGGCCCGGCAATGCCGGGCCCTTCCTTATTCATCACTCATCTCCCCCCGCTGCCGCAGGATGCAACGCGCGCGCAGCGTCGTCGCCGCAGTCATGCAGTTGCGTCGTCATGTCGTTGCGCGGTACTTGCTGGCGCTGTGCTTGCCGGCGCGGTTCTTGTTCGCGCTGGTCTTGTCGGCGCTATATTGCAGTCATTCGGGGCGTTAGCTCAGCTGGGAGAGCACCGCCTTTGCAAGGCGGGGGTCAAGGGTTCGAGCCCCTTACGCTCCACTCCGATCCGTGACCATGAGTTCAGACATCATCTCGCCCGTGCCCCAGGCCGGCCAGCCCGCGCCCGATTTCTCGCTCGCCTCGACCTCCGGCGAGACCGTCACCCTCGCGAGCCTCCGCGGCCGCCCCGCACTGCTGGCGTTCTTCCCCCTCGCCTTCACCAGTACGTGCACCGCCGAGCTGTGCGACCTGCGCGACGACTACGACGCCTTCGCCGCCACCGGCGTCGCCGTCCTCCCCATCAGCGTGGACTCCGTCGCCACGCTCCGCGAGTTCAAGCAGAAGCTCGGCCTCGCCGTGGACATGCTCAGCGACTTCAAGCGCGAAACCTCCCGCCGCTACGGCACCCTTATAGAAGAACGCTTCTTCTCGAATCGCGCCTACTTTCTCCTTGATGCCGAAGGAGTTATCCGCTGGGCCCACGTCGAGGCCAACCCCGGGCAGCGCCGGCAGAATTCGGAGATTTTCGCCGAAATTGCGAAACTGAAATAGGCGCTCCGTCAGGCCCTCGACACTCCGCCAGAACGCCGGGGTCTATCGGTCATCTTGACCGGATGATCCCTGTGTTCTAACTTGGCACTCCTACCTGGAAGGAGCCCCAACTGTCCGGCGGATCCCAAACCCCCCTTTCGGCCCGGCGCCCGGCGCGTTCTCCCGCGTCGTCCAGTGCCGGCGCGCTGCAGCGGGTCGTGCGCGCCTTCGCCCGGGGGGAGAACCTCGACCGCGCCATCGCTGCCGGCCTGCGCACGCTGCGCGCCGAGCTGGAGGCCGTCGGGGTCAGCGTGTGGGTCCACGAG
>JBJKPA010000273.1:0-7918 GCA_046706905.1 Gemmatimonadaceae bacterium | reverse complement strand
TCATCCTCACCGGCGCCGACGCGGCGAGCACCAACACCGCGGCCATGACGCACGCGCAGCTCGACGCCTTCCGCGCCATGGAGGCGGGGATGGTGCGCGGCCCGTACCTCGTGATCGCCGGGATCTTTCTGTTCATGGCGTTCCTGTTCTGGCGCGCCCACCTGCCCGAGGTCGCCGAGGCGCCCGCCGAGGAGTCCGCCGGGTCCGGCGAGCGCCGCGCGTCCATCCTGTCGCACGGGCACCTCGTGCGCGGCGTCATCGCGCAGTTCTTCTACGTGGGCGCGCAGGTGGGCGCGGCGAGCTTCGTGATCCGCTTCGTGGAGCACTCGGTGCCCGGCACGCCCGACAAGCTCGCGGCGCGCTTCCTCATGCTGCATCTCGTGGGCTTCATGATCGGCCGCTTCTTCTCCGCCGCCATCCTGAAGTACATCAAGGCCTCGAAGCTGCTCGCGATCTTCGCCGTGGGCGGCATCGCCGCCGGCGCGCTGGCGGTGGGCGGCACCGGCATGCTGGCCGTGTGGATGGTCGTGCTGCTCGGCTTCTTCAACTCGCTGATGTATCCCACGATCTTCGCGCTCAGCCTCGAAGGGCTGACGCCGGCGGAGCGCAAGTTCGGCGCGTCGCTGCTCGTCATGTCCATCGTGGGCGGCGCGGTGCTCCCGGCGGTCATGGGACTCATCTCCGACCGGACGACCATTCAGACCGCGTTCCTCGTGCCGATCGTGTGCTACGTGTACGTGTTCTACTTCGCGCTCATCGGCCACCGGCCCGCTTCGTCGCCGGCGCCCAGCCCGTCTCCCGCCTGACGCATACTCCGATGCCCCGACGCTACTGCCTCGCGCTCGACCTCAAGGACGACCCCGCGCTGATCGCCGAATACGAGCGCCACCACCGGCGCATCTGGCCCGAGATCGCGGAAAGCATCCGTTCCTCGGGGATCACCGACATGGAGATCTACCGCACGGGAACCAGGCTGTTCATGATTATGGAAGTGGACGGCCGCTTCTCGTTCGACGCCAAGGCGGCGGCCGACGCGGCCAATCCGAAGGTGCAGGAATGGGAAACGCTGATGTCCACCTTCCAGCAGGCGCTCCCGTGGGCGAAGCCCGGCCAGAAGTGGGTGCTCATGGACCGCATGTTCGCGCTCGAGTCCGCGTAGCGGCGCTGGCCGGGCTGGCGGCGGCGCTCGCCGCCGGCTGCTTCCACAACACGCGGCCACTGGTGCTACCGGGCACCGACAACGGCCTCTACGCCTGCGCCGAGGCGGTGGCCAACGAGAACGGGTTCGTCGTGCAGCGCGACAGCGGCACCTCGGCGTCGCGGCTCACCGTGACCACGCGGCCCGACATGCGGACCAAACAGTACGACGGCCTGTCGGTCCGGATACTCACCAACATGGCGCGCACGCGCACCTGGCTCGAGGTGCGTGCGTTCAGCGGCGTCGTGGGGCCCATTCGCGACGACGACGATCTGCTGGCCAGCCCGTTCGCGCAACGGGTGGCGCAGACGCTCGATCGGCGGTGCAACGGTCCGCGCACCGGGCTCCGCGGGGTGAGCGGGGGCGGGGGCGGTGGCGGAGGCGCCCGACAGGCGCCGCCGCCGCCCACGCGCTAGCTTTCCCGGACCACATTCAGGACGACCTGCTCATGAAGCCGATCCGTCTGGCGGGCGCCGCGGTTGCCGCGTTCGCCTTCGCCGCCTGTTCCGCGCCGCAGATCACGACGCAGGCGCCGGTGCCCGTGCGCCAGCCCACCGCGCCGGTCGCCGAGCCCACCACCGTCGCCAAGGCGCCGTACAACGAGCCGCCCACCGACTGGCAGCTCTACGACCTGGGCGCCAACCATCTGGCCGGCATCAGCCTCATCCGGGCCGACACCGAGCTGCTCTCCGGGCTCCAGCCGCGGCAGACGGTGCTCGTGGCGGTGATCGACGGCGGGCTCGACACGGCCGACGTGGATCTCCGCCCACACCTGTGGCAGAACCCGGGCGAGATCCCCGGCAACGGCAAGGACGACGACCACAACGGGTACATCGACGATACCTGGGGGTGGAACTTCATCGGCGGCCCCGACGGCAGGGACATCAACAACGAGACGCTCGAGATCACGCGCGTGTACACGCGCTGCAACCACATGACGCCGCAGCTCAGCGTGGCCGGGCCCGCGCCATCGGCCGCCGAATGCGCGCGCATCAACACCGAGTTTCCCGCCAAGCGCGACTCGGCGTCGCAGCTCCTGGACCGGATCGTGAACGCGTCCAACGCGCTCGACCGCGCCACGCGGATCCTCTCGGCGGCGATGCCCGAGTCGCTCACCGTGGCCAGCGTGGAGGCCTACCAGCCCGCGGGCGCGATGCAGTCGCAGGCCAAGGCGATCTACCTGCAGCTCGAGGAGAACCACATCACCAAGCAGGTCATCGCCGACGCGCTCAAGGACCAGGAGTCGCAGGTCAAGTACGGCTACAACCCGACGTGGAATCCGCGGCCCGGGATCGTGGGCGACAACCTGATGGACCTCGCGCAGCGCGACTACGGCAACCGCGACGTCACCGGGCCCGACGCGCTGCACGGCTCGCACGTCTCGGGGATCATCGGCGCGATTCCCGACGCCAGGGAAGGGATCCGCGGCATCGCGCAGTCGGTGCGCATCATGATGATCCGCACGGTGCCCAACGGCGACGAGCGCGACAAGGACGTGGCCAACGCCATCCGCTACGCGGTGGACAACGGGGCCAGGGTCATCAACATGAGCTTCGGCAAGGAGTACTCGCCGCAGAAGGCCGACGTGGACGCGGCGGTGAAGTACGCCGACGCGCACGGCGTGCTGATGGTCCACGCCGCGGGGAACGACAACCACGACAACGACACGGGGTACAACTTCCCCACGCCGTACTATCTGGATGGCGGCAAGGCGCAGGACTGGATCGAGGTGGGCGCCACGAGCTGGAAGGGCGGCGACTCGCTGGTCGCGTCGTTCAGCAACTACGGGCAGCAGCGCGTGGACGTGTTCGCGCCGGGCGTGGACATCAAGTCCACGGTCGCGCACAACGAGTTCCGGCGCGAGAGCGGCACGAGCATGGCGGCGCCGGTGGTCACGGGCCTCGCGGCGCTGATCATGTCGTACTACCCGCAGTTCACGGCGGCGCAGGTCAAGCACATCATCCTCGCCTCGTCGCTCAAGTATCCCAAGCAGATGGTCGTCCGCCCCGGCGCCGGGGACGGCGATCCCCTGGTGCCCTTCGGCACGCTCTCCGTGACCGGCGGGATCGTGAACGCCTACACCGCGCTCCAGATGGCGGCCAGGGAGGCGGCCGGTCATACCCCGTAGCCGAGATCAAGAACGACAGGAACTGCAGATTCAACGGATGGTCCGGATGAAACGGATCATTTGAGGGGGCTTAAGGGGCAGACTCGATCCGCCAGGCGGGCCGAGTCCTCCCTTGAAGCCCCCTTTTTCAAATCCGTATCATCCGCTCTATCCGGATCATCTGCAGTTCCCCGGTTCTTGATACTCGCCCGGCGGGCATGTGCAACTTTCGGGGCGGCCGGCGTCTCAAATGCAGGGAAGGCGGTCACCGGATTCGCGGGAGGGGCGATGCGTATGAACCGGGCGATTCTCGTACTGGCGGTCGCGGCGCTGCCGTGGCGCACGGCCACGGCGCAGGGCGCCACCGCGACCGTGTCCGGCCAGGTGCGCGATCCGGAGGGGCACGGGATCTCCGGCCCCGTGATCGTGGACTCCGCCGCGAAGCTCCGCGCCTTCGGCGACGACAGCGGGTACTACTCGCTTCCGGGCCTCGCGCCGGGGCCGCACCGTCTGATCGTGCGGCGCATCGCCTACGAGCGCGGCGACACGACCATCACCGTGACGGCCGGCCAGAACGTCGCTCTGAACGTCGTGCTGCAGCCCAGTGACTTCCTGCGGCAGGCCATGCGCGAGGATCGGGCCCGCTCCGAATCGCCCACCGTGGACAGCGTGGCGGGAGGTCTGCTCCACGCCGATACCTCCGGTGTGCTCGACTTCCGCACGTTCGGCCGGCGGCTGCTCTTCGCCGCCATCGCCGCGCATGGGGCGGCGGCCAACACCGTGCTCTCGCCGGTGAGCGCCGGCGTCGTGCTCTCCCTGGCCTGGACGGGTGCCCGCGGTGCGACGGCCGGCGCCATGGGCGGCGTCCTGGGGCTCGGCGGGCTCGACCGGACCGAGGTCGAGGCCCGCGGCGCCGAGTTCCTGCGCCGGATGTCGGGACGGACCGACGTGACGCTCGACGTGGGGAACGCCGTATGGGTGAAGCCTCCGTTCGCGCCGGTGCCGGCGTTCGCGACCACCGCCCGGTCGTCGTTCGGGGCCCGCGTCGCGCAGCTCGCACTCGACACCCCGGCCGCCGTGGACACGATCAACCGCTGGGTGAGCGACGCGACCCACGGCCGCATCCCGCGCATGCTCGAAAAGCCGCTGCCGCGCGAGGCCGCCATGTACCTCGTGAACGCCGTGTACTTCAGGGGCAAGTGGCTCGCCGCCTTCGACTCCGCCCGGACGCGGCCGCGCGACTTCACGCTCGACGACGGCCGCCGCGTGCGCGTGCCGATGATGGACATCGAGCACGCGTTTCTCTACGGCCGCTTCGACGGCTATCGCGTGCTGCGCATCCCGTACCGCACCGGGCGCACCGCGATGTACGTCGTGCTCCCCGACCCGGGCGAATTGCCGGCCGCGCTGGAGGCGCATCTCCTCGCCAACGGATGGCCCGACGCCGGCCGGGGGTTGTACACGACCGCGGTTCACCTCGTGCTCCCCAAGCTCCACGCCGAGCAGACGCAGAACCTCGGCCCGCTCCTCGAGTCGCTGGGCATGCGGCCGGCGTTCGACAAGCGCCAGGCGGACTTCTCCGGCATGATGGTCAACGCCCTCCGCGACAGCCTCTACATCGCCCAGGTCACGCAGAAGGTCTATCTGGACGTGGACGAGCAGGGCACCGAGGCGGCGGCCGCGACCGGCCTGGTGATGATGGTCCCGACGTCGGTGGGACCCGGGCCGGTGCAGTTCGTGGTGGACCGGCCCTTCCTGTTTCTGCTGCGCGACGAGCTCACCGGGGCGGACCTCTTCGCCGGCTGGATCGCACATCCCTAGCGCCTGGATCTTGGCGCCGAGCGAGCATCAAGAACGACAGGAACCGCAGATTCAACGGATGGTCCGGATGAAACGGATCTTCTGAGGGGGCTTCAGGGGGAGACTCGGCGCGCCTGGTGGGCCGAGTCCGACCCTGAAGCTCCCTTTTTTCAGATCCGTCTCATCCGCGCTATCCGGATCATCTGCAGTTCCCCTGTTCTTGATGCCCGCCGGCCCGTATCACTTGCCTACGGCCGGTCAATTGGCCAACCTAAAGGACCAGTTGTTTGTCCCTTCTATAGAGGAAGATTCTGGCATGGCCGGTAGCAATCCACGCGCCTACCCCCGTCTCACCCAGCCGCTCGTTCGGAAGAACGGCCAGCTCCGCCCCGCCACCTGGGACGAAGCCCTGGATGCAGCCGTCGATGGGTTCCGCCGCAACCTCGACCGAAAGGGCCCCGAAGCGCTCGGCATCTTCTCGTGCTCCAAGAGTACGAACGAGATGAACTACCTCGCGCAGAAGCTCGCTCGCGTCGCGTTCGGCTCGAACAACATCGACAGCTGCAACCGAACGTGACACGCTCCTAGCGTCGTCGGTCTGGCGACGGTCTTCGGAGCAGGCGGGGGCACCACCTCCTACGAGGAGATGGAAGACACGGACGTCGTCTTCCTCTGGGGCTCGAACGCGCGCAACGCCCACCCGATCTGGTTCCACCATCTGCTCAAGGGGATCCGGAACGGGACGCGCTTGTACGTCGTCGATCCCCGGCGGAGCGAGTCCGCGCAGTGGGCCGACGTGTGGATGGGCCTCAACGTCGGCACCGACATCGCCCTGGCCAACGGCATGGCCCGCGAGATCATCCACGCCGGCCTCACCCACAAGCAGTTCATCCAGAACGCCACCGAGGGCTTCGACGCCTACAAAGCCGCCGTCGAGCCGTACTCGCTGGAGCGGGTCGAGAAGATCACCGGCGTGCCCGCCGACGCCATCCGCGAGGCCGCGCACACCTACGCCACCGCCGGCAAGGCCGTCATCTGCTGGACGCTGGGCATCACCGAGCACCACGACGCCACCAACAACGTCCTCGCCCTCATCAACCTGTCGCTCCTCACCGGCCACATCGGCCGCTGGGGCTCCGGGTGCAGCCCGCTCCGCGGCCAGAACAACGTGCAGGGCGGCGGCGACATGGGCGCGCTGCCCAACAAGCTCCCCGGCTTCCAGGACATCCTCGACGACGCGGCCCGCTCGCGCGTCGGCCAGATCATGGGCTGCACCATCCCGCCCAAGTACGGCTGGAACCTCACCGAGATGCTCCACGCCATGGGCCGCGGCGATCTCACGTCGCTGCTCGTCATCGGCGAGAACCCCGCGCAGTCCGACGCCGACGGCAACCACGTCGAGAAGCTGCTCCGCGGGCTCGATCATCTCGTTGTGCAGGAGATCTTCCTCACCAAGACCGCCGAGCTGGCGCACGTCGTGCTCCCCTCCACCGCCAGCTGGGTCGAGGCCGACGGCACCGTGACCAACAGCGAGCGCCGCATCCAGCTCGTGCGCAAGGCCGTCGAGCCCCCCGAGGGCGCGAAGGACGAGCTGTGGATCCTGAGCGAGCTGGCCAGGCGCATGGGCCACGACTGGGGGCACCCCACCGCCGAGGAAGTCTGGAACGAGGTGCGCAAGGTCGCGCCCCACTTCTGCGGCGGCATGAGCTACGCGCGCATGGAGGCCATGGGCGGCATCCAGTGGCCCTGTCCCGACGAGTCGCACCCCGGCACCAAGTTCCTCCACGCGCGTCTCTGGGAGACGCCGCGCGGCGGACGCGCCGCCCCCTTCTCGGTGGTCGAGCAGGAAGGGCCCGTCGAGACGCCGGACGCCGAGTATCCGCTGCTCCTCACCACCGGGCGGCTATTGGAGTCCTATAATACCGGCGTGCAGTCCGGCGGCTACGATTCGCCGCTCCACCTGGGCGAGACGCTCGACATCTCCCCCGAGGACGCCGACCGCCTCGGCGTCGGCGACGGCGACCCCGTGCGCATCACCTCGCGCCGCGGCCACGTCACCGCGCCGGTGCACGTGGATCGCGGGCTCCGCCCCGGCACCGTGTTCATGACCCTCCACTTCCCCGACGAAGTGGCCACCAATCTGCTCACGATCGACGCCTCCGACCCGGCCTCCGGCACCGCCGAGTTCAAGGCGTGCGCCGTGCGCGTCGAGCCGGCGCGTGTGCCCGTGGAGACCGGAGACTGATGGACATCAAGCTGCTCGACGCCGAGCCGACCGCCGAAGAGCGCGAGGCCGTGGACGGCTGCCTCGGCGCGCGCGCCTCGGCGTGGGACGGTGGGGCGCGGGGCAGCAAGCGCGATCAGCACCTGGCGTACGGCGGCCAGTCCATGCGCGACCGGCGCCACCAGTTGTTGCCCGCGCTCCAGGCGCTGCAGGCGCGCAACGGGTGGATCAGCGAGGGCGGGCTCGCCTACGTGTGCGAGCGGCTGGACGTGCCGCCCGCCGACGCGTGGGGGGTGGCCACGTTCTACGCGCTGCTCAGCACCACGCCGCGCGCCAAACGCGTGCTGCACGTGTGCGACGACATCGCCTGCAAGTGCCGCGGCGCCGACGCGCTGGCCGGCGAGCTGGAGGCGATGTTCGGGCCGCCGCACGCCCACGGTCCCGACGGCGATCATGCCGACCTTCCCGACGACGCCGCGACCTGGGTGCGCTCGCCCTGCCTCGGCATGTGCGATCATGCGCCGGCGGCGCTCGTGCAGCAGTTCGGCGACCAGCCCATGGAGTACGCGCTGGCCGGGCTCACCATGCA
>JBJKPA010000272.1:0-7967 GCA_046706905.1 Gemmatimonadaceae bacterium | reverse complement strand
ACACGGCCATCGAGCCGCGGCAATCCATCTACGACGTCAATCCGCGCGTCGGGATGCTGCACGGCCCGGCGCGCGCGGCGGCGCTGGCGTCGTCGCGGATGCGGCTCGACATCCCCGACGCGGCGCCCAGCGACGAGCTGAACCGCATCCTCTGGCACGACGCGCGCGGGTGGAACACGCCGTATCCCGCGGTCCACCGGTCGCTCTTCTTCCCGATGTCGGTGAACATCCCGGACGACGAACGCGAGGAGCGGGGAAGCACGGGAGCGCGCCGGGATCCGTAGGGGCGGATGCGCGCCCTGGAAAAAGGGGCTATCGTACCCCCATGCAAGTGCTCGCGGGGGACGTCGGCGGCACCAACGCGCGGCTGGCCATCGTCGACGTGGCCGACGGCGCGGCGCGCATCGTGCGCGAGGAGGAGTACCCCAGCGCCGAGTACGACGGGCTGGCCGCGATCGGCCACGAGTTCCTGCGCGCCGGCGGCGAGAAGCCCGAGCGCGCTTGCATCGCGATCGCGGGACCGGTCGTGGACGGCGTGGTCAAGGCCACCAATCTCCCATGGAAGGTCGAGGCCACGCGGGTGGGCAAGGCGCTGGGCATCCCGGGCCTCGGACTGGTCAACGACTTCTTCGCCGTCGGTCTGGGCCTGGATCTGCTCGGTCCGGACGGCGTGGTCACGCTGCAGCGGGGCGAGCACCGCCCGCATGGCGCCGTGGCCTATCTCGGCGCCGGTACCGGCCTCGGCGTCGGGTTCCGCCTGTGGGACGGCGAGCGGTACAAGGTGTACGCCTCGGAGGGCGGACACGTGGACTTCGCGCCGCGCAATCCGCTGCAGGACGGGCTGCTGCGCTTCCTCCGCGCGAAGTACGGGCGCGCGTCCAACGAGCGCGTGCTGTCCGGGCGCGGACTCGGCGATCTCTATACGTATCTGAAGGAGTCGAAGGCGGCCCCGGCGCAGCCCTCGGTGGAGCGCGAGATGAGCGAGCAGGATCCGGCCGCCGTGGTCACCGGGCACGCCCTGGCCGGCGACGACGACCTGTGCCGGCGCGCGCTGGACCTGTTCGTCGCCGTGCTCGGCGGCGTGACGGGCAATCTGGCGCTGATCGCCGTGGCCACGGGCGGCGTCTACATCGCGGGCGGGATCGCGCCGCGCATCGTCGAGGCGCTCCGGGGCCAGACCTTCCTCGACGCGCTGCACGACCAGGGGCGCCTGTCGCCGCTCGTGGCGAAGGCGCCCGTGCACGTGGTCACGAACACCAAGGTCGGGCTGCTGGGCGCCGCGGCGTGCGCCCAGCGCCGGTGATCACCCGGCGCTGAGCCCGCCGCGGGCCATCGGGAGCTGCCGCACGCGGATCCCGGCGGCGTCGAAGATCGCCGCCCCGATGGCCGGCGCCACGCCGAAGATCGGCGTCTCGCCGGCGCCCATCGAGGGCAGGTCCTTCCGGTCCACGAGCACGACGTCCAGCTCCGGCACGTCGGTGAACCGCGGCACCCGGTACTGCGCAAGGTGCGCGTTGCGGATCACGCCGTGGTCGAAGTCGATCGCCTCGAACAGCGCGCCGCCGATGCCCTGGATGAACGCGCCCTCGATCTGGTTGCGCAGGATGTCCGGGTTCACCACGGCGCCGCAGTCGAACGCGCTCACCGCGCGCACCAGCTTCACCGAGCCCGCGTCCTTGTCCACGGCGACCTCGATCGCGGTGGCGATGTAGCCGCCCTTCTCGAACCCGCCGGCGATCCCCACGCCGTGTCCCGACGCGCGCGGCCTGGCCCACCCGAACTTGTCGGCCGCCGCCTGGAAGACGTGGCGCAGTCGGTCGTCGGTGATGTTGCGCAGCCGGAAGTCGAGCGGGTCCACGTTCACCATGTGCGCCAGCTCGTCCACGTGCATCTCGCGCGCGAAGTGGTTGGCGGTGGCGGCGAGCCCGCGGTAGGAGCCCTGCCGCAGCGGCGATTCGCTGGGATGGTACTCGACGCGCTGGTTCGGGATGTCGTACCAGGGGTCGATCGCCGCCGGTCCCGAGTTGTAGTTGTCGAACTTCCAGGCGATGAGTTTGCCGTCGTTCGTCACGCCGGCGCTCACGTCGATGACGCCGGCGGGACGGAAGTAGGCCCACCGGAACTCCTCCTCGCGCGTCCACACGAGCTTCACCGGCGTCTTCGCGCCGCGGGCGAGGCGCGCCGCCTCGACGGCGCACTCGCCGGTGTGCTTGCCCCCGTACGCCGAGCCCGTGTCGGGCATGAGCACCCGCACCCGGTCGTCGGCCAGGTTGAAGGCGCGCATCAGCTCTTCCTTCACGCCGAACGGCCGCTGCGTGCCCGTCCATACGGTGAGCTTCTCGCCCTTGCCGTCGGTGGTCCACTCGGCCAGCGCGGCGCGCGGCTCGAGCGGCACGTGCGCGATGTACGCCACGGTGTACGTGCGGTCCAGCCGGTGGGGTGCCGTGGCCAGCGCGGCCTCGACGTTGCCCTTCACCGTGGGCCCGCCGCGGCCGTAGCCCTCGCCGCCGCCGCGGCCCTCGGACTTGGGCCGCGTCTTCCGCAGGTAGTCGTAGACCGTGCGCGAATCAGGCTGCGGATCCGGCGACAGCGTCCACACGGCTTGGATGCCGAGCAGCGCGCGCTCGGCGTCGGCGGTGTTCGCCGCCGCGACGCCCACGAACTGGCCGTCGGACACGACCACGGCGCCCTCGACGCCGGCGGCGGCACTCGCGTCCATCTTGGAGAGCGTGGCGCCGATGGCGGGCTGGCGGAGCACCTTGCCGTACAGCATGCCGGGACGCCGCTGGTCGGTGGGATAGTGCGGCGCGCCGGTCACCACGTCGTGCGCGCCGACGCGTCCCGCCGGCGTGCCGGCGACCGTCCAGTCGGTGGCCGGCGTGAGCGGCGCGTGCGCGTTCACGTGCTCCACGAGCTGGCGGCCGGCGGTGAGCTCGCCGTAGGTCGCCGTGCGCTGGTTGGCCCGGTCGTGCACGCGGCCGTCGGCCGCGGTGAGCGTGGAACGGTCCACCGTCCATCGGGCGGCGGCGAGCCCGATGAACAGCTCGCGCGCCGACGCCGCGGCGTTCCGCAGCACGGGCCCCATGCGGGGCGTGGACTGGCTGCCGAAGGTGCCCATATCGAACGGCGTGCGGTCGGTGTCACCCATGATCATGGTGATCGAGGCGAGCGGGACGCGCAGCTCCTCGGCCACCTCCTGGGCGAGCGAGGTCCGGATGCCCTGGCCGACCTCGACCTTACCGGTGTACACGGTGACCGCGTTGTCGGAGCCGACGTGCAGCCAGGCGGCGATCTCGTCGGTGGGCGGCTCGGCCTCCAGCTCGGGCGCGGGGTTCCGGCCGGCGCCGAACGCGCGCACGGGCTGTGCGGTGAGGTCGCGGGACACGACGGCGATGGCGAGCCCGCTGCCCAGGACCTTGAGGAAATCACGGCGCGATTTGTCGCTCATGGGCGGACCTCCCCGCCCGCAGGCGGCGCGGTCACGTTCCCCGCGGCGGCGCGCTGGATGGCCCGCACGATGCGCGGATAGGTGCCGCACCGGCAGACGTTCCCCTCCATGCTGCGCACGATCTCGTTGCGCGACGGGTTGGGCGTCGTGGCGAGCAGCGACGTCGCGGCCATGATCATCCCGGCCGAGCAGTAGCCGCACTGCATGGCGTCTTCGTCGATGAAGGCCTGCTGGAGCGCATGCAGCGTTCCGGTGGGCGCCAATCCCTCGATGGTGGTCACCGCAGCGGTGGCGGCGGCCGAGACGGGCGTCACGCACGAGTGCACGGCGCGGCCGTCGAGGAGTACGGTGCACGCGCCGCATTCGGATTCGTCGCAGCCGTACTTGGTGCCGGACAGGAGCAGCTCCTCGTGGAGCACGCTCAACAGGTTGCGGCTGGGATCCACGTCCACCGTGTGGCGCCGGCCGTTGACCTCGAGTTCGATGCGCATGAGTCGAACCTCCCGTTCCTCAACATCAATGAATGCGCGGGCGGTGTCCACACGGAGGGGTGGGAACTGCGGAATCCGCACTTCGATGTGCATCATCCGCACGAACAAGGGAACTAAGAATTCGTTAAGTGTTTGACCTACAACGAGATGACCTACTGGCACGTTCAGTGCTATAGAGACCGGCGTACGGCGCGTGGATTCGCGACGCACAACATCCATCCAGGGAAATCAAACGAATGAAAAAGGCCATCATCGTTCTCGTCGTCATCGCCGCCGTGGTCGGGGGCACCGTGTATTTCCGGCGCCAGGCTTCGGCCGATACGACCTCATATCTCTTCGTGCCGGTGACGCGCGGCGATCTGTCGTCCACGGTGAGCGCGACGGGCACGTTGAGCGCGGTGGACTCGGTGCAGGTGGGCACGCAGGTGTCGGGGATCATCGACGCGCTGTACGCCGATTTCAACGATCACGTCCACAAGGGCGAGCTGATCGGGCGCCTCGACACGACGGTGCTCAAGCTCGACGTGGACCGTCAGAAGGCGTCGGTGCAGCAGGCGGCGGCCAGCCTGCGGCAGGCGCAGTTCTCGCTGGAGCAGACCAAGCGGCTGCTGGCCACGGGGTCGGCCACGGAAACCGACTACGAAACGGCGCTGGCGTCGGCGGCGGTGGCGCGGGCGAACCTCGCCTCCGACTCGGTGGCGCTCAAGCAGGCGAATCAGAGCCTGGCCTACGCCTACATCTACTCGCCGATCAACGGCATCGTGATCAAGCGCACGGTGGACGTCGGGCAGACGGTGGCGGCGAGCTTCTCGGCGCCCGAGCTGTTCCTGATCGCGGGCGACCTGCAGGACATGCAGATCGTGGCGTCGGTGGACGAGTCGGACATCGGGCAGATCCACAAGGGGCAGGAGGTGGACTTCACGGTCGAGGCGTTCCCGAACCGGATCTTCCACGGCACGGTGGACCAGGTACGGCTGGGCGCCACGACGCAGGACAACGTGGTGAACTATCCGGTGGTCGTGCGGGTGAAGAACTCCGACGGCGCGCTGCTGCCGGGCATGACGGCGACGGTGTCGTTCCTGATCGCCAAGCAGACGAACGTGCTGCGGGTGCCGGACGCGGTGCTGCGGTTCCAGCCCACGCAGGGCATGATCGCGCAGCTCCGCGCCGAGCGGCAGGCGTCCGGAGACACCGGCCGCGGCGGGATGCGGGGTGACTCGTCGGCCCGGCGCGGACAGGGTGGCAATCGCGGGTTCGGCGGCAGCGGCGGCGCGCAGCGGGGCGGCGGATTCGCCGGGTTCGGGGGCGGCCGTGGTGGCCGCGGCGGCAAC
This sequence comes from Gemmatimonadaceae bacterium, assembly GCA_046706905.1. Taxonomy (GTDB): domain Bacteria; phylum Gemmatimonadota; class Gemmatimonadetes; order Gemmatimonadales; family Gemmatimonadaceae; genus JAGWRI01. The sequence goes on along the minus strand of JBJKPA010000272.1, from coordinate 2,697 downwards.
GCGCAGCGGCCGAGCGACGTCGGGATGCTCTGGTATCAGACGCCGGACGGGAAGCTCGCCGTGATGCGGGTCAAGACCGGGCTCAGCGACGGGCAGTACATCCAGGTCAGCGGCCCCGACCTCAAGGAGGGGATGCAGGTGATCGCCGCGGTGACGGGTGGCGGCGGCAGCTCGAGCGTGCAGAATCCATTCGCGAACAACAACGGCCGTGGTCGCGGCGGCTTCCGCGGAGGGTTCTGACGATGGCTGAAGCGCCGAACTACGTCATTCGCGTCGAGGGGCTCAAGAAGATCTACGCGACCGGCAAGACCGAGGTCCACGCCCTGCGGGGCGTGGACTTCGCGGTCGCGCCGGGCGAGATGGTGGCGATCATGGGGGCGTCGGGCTCCGGCAAGTCCACGCTCATGAACATTCTCGGATGCCTGGACAAGCCGACGGCCGGCGCCTACTGGCTGGACGGCGTGCGCGCCGACGGCCTGAACAAGGACCAGCTGGCCGACATCCGGAACGAGAAGATCGGGTTCGTGTTCCAGGGGTTCAACCTGCTGGCACGCACGACGGCGATCGAGAACGTGGAACTGCCGCTGATGTACGACCGCCGGCACCATCGCACCGACACCAAGGAGCTGGCCAAGGCGGCCCTGGAGCGCGTCGGACTCGGCGAGCGGCTGGACCACGAGCCGAGCGAGCTGTCGGGCGGGCAGCAGCAGCGCGTCGCGATCGCGCGGGCGCTGGTCACGCAGCCGGCGCTCGTGCTGGCCGACGAGCCCACCGGCAACCTCGACTCCCAGACGTCGATCGAGGTGCTCGCGCTGTTCCAGGAGCTGAACGACCAGGGCATCACCGTCGTGCTGGTGACGCACGAGCACGACATCGCCGAGTACACGCGTCGCGTGGTGGAGCTGCGCGACGGACACATCATCCGCGACGAGCCGATCGGGAATCGTCGCATCGCGGCCGCCGATATCCAGTCCGTGGATATGGTGGCCGGGGTGGGGCGCTGACATGAAAGCCTCGAGACTGATCAACATCGCGGGGAAGAGCATCCTCAAGAACAAGATGCGCACGCTGCTGACGATGCTCGGCATCATCATCGGCGTCGGCGCCGTGATCGTGATGGTCGCCGTGGGGCAGGGCGCCAAGTCGGAGATCCAGCGGCGCATCGACAACCTCGGCACCAACATGATCGTGGTCACGCCGGCCGCGCTGAACATGGGCGGCGTGAGCCAGGGCGCCGGGTCGTCGAACCGGCTCTCGGTCGCCGACTACGAGGCCCTCAAGAACCAGGGGCTCCTGCTCGAGTACGTCTCGCCCATGGTGATGGCGTTCGAGCACATCGTGGGCGGGGCCGGGAACTGGCGCACGCCGGTGACCGGCGTGTCCACCGACTACACGAGCATCCGCGCGTGGAAGCTGGCGTCGGGGCGGTTCTTCGACATCAACGACGAACACACCGCGGCCCGCGTCGCGGTGATCGGCCAGACGGTGGCCAACAACCTCTGGCCCAACCAGGATCCGGTGGGGCAGACGGTCCGCATCGGGCGGGCGCCGTTCAAGATCATCGGCGTGCTGACGGCCAAGGGCCAGACGGCCGACGGCACCGATCAGGACGACGTCGTGCTGGCGCCGTACACCACGGTCATCACCAAGCTGTCCCGGCACCAGTTCATCCCGCAGATCCTGGCCAGCACGGCGAGCAAGGACCAGATCCCGGCCGCCGAGGCCGAGATCACCGACATCCTGCGCGGCACGCACAATCTGTCGACGTACGATCCCAACGACTTCGAGGTCCGAAACCAGACCGATCTGGCGCAGGCGGCGTCGGGCACGACGGACGTCATGACGATGCTGCTCGCCGCGATCGCCAGCATCTCGCTGCTCGTGGGCGGGATCGGGATCATGAACATCATGCTCGTGTCGGTCACCGAGCGGACCCGCGAGATCGGCATCCGCATGGCGATCGGGGCACGCGGCAGCGACGTGCTGACGCAGTTCCTGGTCGAGGCGATCGTGATGAGCGTGATCGGCGGGCTGTTCGGCGTGGCGCTCGGGTACGCCGGCTCGGCGATCCTGGAGCACGCGACGGGATGGCAGACGGCGATCCAGCCGGTCATGGTGGGGATCGCGATCGGGTTCTCGGCGGCGGTGGGGATCTTCTTCGGATACTATCCGGCGCGTAAGGCGGCGGCTCTGGATCCGATCCAGGCGCTCCGCTACGAGTAGTCCCGTGCTCGGCACGACCCGGCAGGCCCTGCCGGCGAACGAACTGGTCGCCTCACCTCGGACCGCTTCGTATATTCGCGGCGACGGCCCGGACCGCACGGTCCGGGCCCCAGCCGCCGGAGATCCCATGCGCACTTCGCGCGTCGGCCGGTGGGCGCGCTGGGGGTGGCTGGCCACCACGTGCGCGCTCGGCGCCGCGCTGCTCGCCATGTCGTGGACGAGTTACACGCGGGTCGTGCGCGCCGCATCGACGCTCAACCGCGGGCAGGCCGGCGTGCTGCTCGAGTCGGCCCGCCAGCTGGTGCGCGATCTCCCGTCCACGCCGACCGACGCCGAGCTGGATTCGCTGCTCCGCAACCGCGAGGACGCAGGGCTGCGCTTCGTCGGGGTGTTCAACTCCCGGGGCGAGCCGACCGCGGAAGCCGGGCGCGCCGCGGCCCCGGGGCCGCTCAGCCGCAGTGAGATGGCGTTCGG
>JBJKPA010000271.1:0-2642 GCA_046706905.1 Gemmatimonadaceae bacterium | reverse complement strand
AGCGGAGCCCGCCCACGACGCGCGTCGCGTTGCCGCAGCGGTGGACCCCGCGCTCGGTGGCCTTGCCGCACGCGTCGCACCACCGGCGCTGCTGCACGAGGGCGCCGAGGAGCGAGTCGGCCAGCGTGCCGGCGATGCCGCCGGCCACGATCGCCACCGCCGTCTGTACCGGCCACTGGAAGAGCACGGCCACGACCTGCACGAACGAGGCGCCCAGCGCGCCGCCGAACAGACCGAGCATCGTGACGCCCCCCGAGGTGCCGGGCGCCACGCGCCGGAGGGTGACGATGGAGCGCGGCGGGCTCGGCGCGAGCATGCCGATCTCGGTGCTCCAGGTGTCGGCGGTGGCCGCGGCGAGGGCGCCGCCCCCCACGGCCTGCCAGTTCATGCCGGGCGCGACCGCGTGGGCGGCGGCGGCCAGCGCGAACAGGGCGCCGTTGGCCAGGACCTGGACCGCGTCGCGCTCGTCGCCCTTGGCCACGATGCCGTCGGCCGCCGCCTCCTTGTCGCCGCGGCCGGCGCGTGAGAGGAGGGACGAGGCGACGAAGAAGGCGGCGAGCATCGCCCCCCAGTCCCAGCCGGCGGCCACCGCGCATGTGCCGACGATCACCGCCGCCACGGCGCCGGAGCGCGAGAGTGCACGGGTGCGCCGCGCCGCCGCGGCGATGCCGGCGGCCAGGACGAACCCGGTGGCGATGCGGAGCATGGGACTCATACGGAAGACCCGGCGAGGGTGACGGCGCGCATGCGCCGCGCCTGGCAATCTGGAAGCGCCGGCCCGATGGGGGCAAGCATGCGTCCGTTCATGAATTCCGACGTGGCGGGCGTGCGTTCCCGGCTTGTAGCGCTCCGGTGCCGCCGTTAGCTTCGCGTCGGTCCTCTTCCCTCTGCATGCTCGCAACCGTTGATGCTCTGTTGCCGTTGAGCCTGCTCGAGGCGGTCCGCGACGTGGACACGCCCGGCGATCTCGACGCCGAATTCGTGGACGAGCTGCGCAACAAGCGGCTCGGCCTCAGCGACACCGTCTATTCGCAGATCAAGCGCTACACCGACGCGGTGAAGCGCCGGCAGCGCACGCCGCTGGACGACTCGGTGGCGCTGGCCCGCCTGATCGGGCGCCGGCCCGACGCCGAAGCGGTGTTCCGCGCCGCCGGCCGCTATCTGGCGCAGAAGTCGTACATGACGCTCTCGCCGGTCACGCGGCAGGCACTGCGGTTTCTGCCGGCGTTCCTCGCCCGCCCCTGGGCGCTGCGCCGGGTGCGCCGGCTGTGCGGGCGCTACCTGAACGGCACGGCCCGGCGCGTGGGCGGATACGTCGTGCTCGAGGTGCCGCGCTCGGTGACCCTTGGAACCGCGCCGGGCTCTGTGGGGTGTACGTTCTACGAGTCCGCGCTGCGCGAGCTGCTCCGGCTTCTGATCGGTAGCGTCGGCTCGGTCGATCATGTACGATGCGAGGGACGTAGCGAAGGCACGTGCGAATGGCGCGCCGACTGGCGGTCGGTGGCCTGATTCCGGGGACCCCGATGCTCTCTCCCGACAATCTTCCGCAGCTCCAGCGCGCGATCGCCGATGCCGGCGTGGACGGCTGGCTGCTGTTCGACTTTCACGGCGCCAACCCGATCGCCGGCGGGATGCTCCGCCTGACCGGGCTCGTCTCGCGCCGCGTGTTCGCGTTCATTCCCCGCGAGGGAACGCCGGTGGCGATCACGCACGCCATCGAGCAGGGCCCCTGGGTGCACTGGCCCAAGGCCTGGCATCGCGTGATCTACTCGTCGTGGCGGTCGCTCGACGAGCACCTGGCCCGCGTGGTGAAGGGCAAGCGCGTGGCCATGGAATACTCGCCGGGCGACGCGGTGCCGTATCTGGACCGCGTGCCGGCCGGCGTGCTGGAGCTGGTGCGCGCCGCGGGCGCCACGGCCGTGGTGTCCTCGGCGCCGCTGGTGTCGCGCTTCTACGCCGCGTGGACGGCCGAGAACGTGGCGTCGCACGAGCGCGCGGCGAAGATCATCGCCGGCATCGCGCGTGACGTGATGCAACTCGCCGGCCAGCGCGCCCGCACCAAGACGCCGATGACCGAATACGAGGGCATGCAGGAGATCCTCGAGCGGTTCAAGGCGGCGCACGTGGTCACCGATCACGGGCCGAACGTCTCGGTGGGCGCCAACGCGGCCAATCCGCACTACGAGCCGACGGCCGAGGCGTCGCTTCGCATCCGCGAGGGCGACGTGCTGCTCATCGACATCTGGGCGCACGAACCCGACGGCGGCGTGTGGGCCGACCAGACCTGGATGGCGACCGTGGGCGAGCCGTCGCGGCGGGCGCAGGAAGTGTGGGCCGCGGTGCGCGACGCGCGCGACGCGGCGATCGCGCTGGTGCAGGAGCGCCGCACGGCCGGCAAGCCGCTGCTCGGCGCCGAGGTGGACGACGCGGCGCGCAAGGTGATCGTCGAACGCGGCTTCGGCGAGTACTTCACGCACCGCACCGGGCACTCGATCGATCCGCGCGAGCTGCACGGCTCGGGGCCGAACATGGACAACCTCGAGACACACGAGGACCGCGAGCTGGTGGACGGCGTGGCATTCTCGATCGAACCCGGGATCTACGTTCCGGGCGAGATCGGCGTCCGCAGCGAGGTCAACGTG
>JBJKPA010000270.1:0-7058 GCA_046706905.1 Gemmatimonadaceae bacterium | reverse complement strand
ATGCCGCCCGGCCGTCCGCCGGGCGGCATCGGCCACCGCGCCCGCCCGCAGTACGCGCGCGACGCGCGGCTTCGCGTCGCGGCGGAGCACACCATCATGCACCGCGGCGGTCCAGTAGCGGTCGAAGGCCACCGGCGTCCCCTTGGGATAGACCTCGCGCTGCCAGCGCGCCATGAGGTACGTCCGGTAGTCGGGCTCGACCTTGGCGCCCAGCGCCGCGGCCCAGCCGAGCAGGATCTCCTCGCCCTGCCGCGTGTCGTAGAGCGGCCGGATGAGCGGCTGCTGCACGGTGAGCAGGTCGGTGGACGGCTCGAAGTCGTTCCAGCTCTCCAGCCAGTGGTTCACCGGGAGCACCACGTCGCAGCGGCTCGCCGTCTCGTCCTCGTGCAGCCCCAGACGGATCGTGAGCGGCGCGTGCGCCATCGCGGCACCGAACGCGCCGCCGTCGCCCAGGGCGTACGCCGGGTTGGCGTCCCAGAGGATCGCCGCCGCGTACTTGCCCGCGCCGAGGTCGCGCGTGAGCTGCACCATCTCGGCGGGCGTCGCCACCGGGCCCGCGTCGAGCGCGTAGCCGGCGTCCACCGTGTGCCCCTCGGCGCCCAGCATCGCGTTGAGCAGTGCGACCGCGGCGTGCGCCTCGATGGGCAGCGACGGGCCGGCCAGCACCAGCGTGCTCCGCACCGCCGCCGCCAGATCGTCCACCAGCGTGTCGAGCAGTCCGGTGTCCAGCCGGAAGCGGCGCGCCACGGCGTCCAGCGTGAACGGGGCGAGCACCGCGGCGTCCAGCCCCGGCGGCAGCGCCTCCGCGTGCTTCCGGTGCAGCGCAGCGGCCAGCGCGAACGCCACCGGCGCGGCGCCCGACGGACGCATCGGCACGCGCGTATCGGCCTTGGCGCCGGTCAGGCTCAACCGGCTCTCGAACGCGTACAGCCGGTTCATCGGCTGGCCGGGCTCCGTGAGCTGGCGGTTCTGCGCGAACCCGGCGATCGCCGGCACCGCGCCGTCCATCGCGCCCAGGAAATCGGCGTCGAACGCCACGAGCAGAGTCGCCCGGTCCACGTGGAGGCGCGGGGCGGTGGCGTCGCCGTAGAGCGCCGTGCGCGCCGCGCGATCGCTCGCCGACAACGCCGGCTCCCACGCCACGTGCTCGAGGCCGGGCAGCACCCTGCGCAGATCGGCGATCGCGGCGCGGCGCGTGGGCGAGAGCAGCGCCGGGGTGAGCAGGAGCACCGGCTTCTTGCCGTCCGCCGCCGCCTTGAGCGCCGGCACCACCCGCGCGTCGGCGGCCTTCCAGGTGGACGCCTTGCCGCCGACGCTCGGGCCGCGCAGCCGCTCGGGATCGTACAGCCCGATGATCTCGGCCTGCGCGCGCAGCGTCGTCTTGCCGGCGAACACCGGGTGTTCGTCGTTCCCCGCGATGTGGATGGGCCGCCCCTCGCGCGCCTTGACCAGCACGCCGTACGGCACGAGCCCTTCCTGGTAGGTGCTGGCGTAGTAGTTGGCCACGCCCGGCACGACGTCGTCGGGCTTCTTCGTGTAGGCGACGATCGTGTCGTTGTCCGGCGGCACGCACGCCGCCGTGGCGGCCAGCGCCGCCGACGCGCCCACCAGGCTCAGGAAGCGGCGGCGCGACACCGGCTCGCGCGTGCCGGGCACGGTCAGCGGCTCGGTGACGAATTCGGGCGGCTTAACCATGGCGCTTCACCGAGAACGGGGCCGGCCGCACGCGCGCGCGCCCGCCGGCCGTCTTGCCGGACGTGCCCGCCGCCGCGCCCTTGGTCCGCTTGCGCACGAAGGGCAGCCGGCCCAACGCCGAGGTCCCGACGACGATCGCGCCGAACGCGGCGGCGAGCTCGACGAGCGCCTGGCGACGACTTCTATCCATGGTATCGCTGCTCCTTGGTCCGGTTACCGGTGACATGCGGTGCACTCCGTGGGCCCCTGCGTCACCTTCGAGTCCGGCCGCAGGTAGGGCTTGGGATTCCGGTGACAGAGAAGGCATTCGCCCATCCGCGTGTTCATCACGCGGCTCACGACCGTCATCGTCTGCACCTCGCCGTGGCAGACCTGGCACTGCACGCCGATGTTCACGTGCGCGCGGTGGTCGAAGTAGACGTGGTCGGGCAGGTCGTAGATCCGCTTCCAGGCGAGCGCCGTGTCGGACGCCAGCCGCGCGATCACGTCGGTCTTGATGTAGGCGCTGTCGGCCATCGTGATCGCGCGATGGCAGTTCATGCAGGTCTGGACCGCCGGGATCGTGGCGTCGCGGCTGCGCTCGGCGTTCGTGTGGCAGTACTCACACGGAATGCGATTCGCGCCGGCGTGCACCTGATGGGAGAAGGGAATCGGCTGCGTGGGCGCGTACCCGCGCACGAAGCGCTGCGGCTGGGCCGCCCATCCGACGACGAGCATCGTGCCCACTACGCAGGTCACGGCAACGGGAACCACGGCACGCCAGAATCGATCGCGGGGATGCACCCACTCCCTCCGAGCAGAGACGCATGAGGCTGATTACGATGAGCGCCCGCCGGTGGCTCGGTTCGACGTGAGCCGCAGCGGCGGATGCCCGTTGGAGACCGATACGCGCGACACGCAATTCATTGACGTGTCACGCAACGCGCACAGTCTGTGGCACTTGCACGCATGCGGGGATCGGGGAATTTCCGCGACCACGTAAGGAACCCGCCGACGCGTTTGTCCTCTTCTTGCGGCTACGCCTCCGCAAGTATGTCGGAGATTCCCCGCGATTCTGCGGTGCGGCCGGCGCGCGCCGCGGCGTCGCGCGCCGGTGTCGGGGATCACACCGCTCGCGAATTCCCTACAGGAGTCGTCGGTGAAGCCGGCGCCTCCGCGCGCCGCAGCCCCCACTCCTTCCACCACGAATACAGCGCGGGAATCACGACCAGGGTGAGCACCGTGCTCGACACCATGCCGCCCACCATCGGGGCGGCGATGCGCTTCATCACGCTGGCGCCGGTGCCGTTGCCCCACAGAATGGGCAGCAGCCCCGCCATGATCGCGACCACGGTCATCATCTTGGGACGCACGCGGTCCACGGCGCCCTCGATGACGGCCTCGTAGAGTTCGCGCACCGTGGGCGTTCGGCCTTCGGCGCGGCGCTTCTCCCAGGCCTGGTTCAGATAGATCAGCATCACCACCCCGGTTTCGGCCGCCACCCCGGCCAGCGCGATGAATCCGATCGCCACGGCCACCGACCAGTTGTAGCCCAGCCACCAGATGAACCAGAGCCCGCCCACCAGCGCGAACGGCAGCGACACCATCACGAGCAGTGTGTCGCCCACGGTGCGGAAGTTCAGGAAGAGCAGCACGAAGATGATGGCCAGCGTGGCCGGCACGACGATCGCCATGCGGGCGCGCGCCCGTTGCATGTACTCGTATTCCCCGCTCCACTCCAGCCGGTAGCCCGGGGGCAGCTTCACCTCCCGGTCCACGGCCGCCTGGGCAGCCTGCACGTAGCTCCCGATGTCGCGCCCCGCCACGTCGAGGTACACCCACGCCGTGGGCGTCGCGTTCTCGGTGCGGACCACCATCGGTCCGCTCTCCACCCGGATCGTCGCCACCTCACCCAGCGGCACCTGCGCCACGCGCCCCGCCATCGTGGGCAGCGGCCCCGCCGCCGCATCGGGCGCCGGCATGACCATCGACGCCGGCGTCATCCCCGGCGGCCGGCTCCCCTCGTGCGCGACCGGCACCAGCACCTCGGCCAGCCGCTGCGGGGTGTCGCGCAGCTCCTGCGGGTAGCGCACCCGCACCGCGTACCGCTCCCGACCCTCCACGGTCTGCGTGACCGGCATTCCGCCGATCGCCGCCGCGATCACGCTCTGCACGTCGCCGATGTTGAGTCCGAGCCGCGCCGCCTTCTCGCGGTCGATGCTGATGTCCACGTAGTAGCCCGAGACCGCGCGCTCGGCGAACGCGCTCCGCGTGCCCGGCACCATCTGCGCCACCCGCTCGATGTCGTGCCCGATGCGCTGCAGCGTGTCGAGGTCGGGCCCGAAGATCTTCACGCCCACCGGCGTGCGGATCCCGGTGGCCAGCATGTCCATTCGCCCCTTGATCGGCATCGTCCACGAATTGATGATGCCGGGCGTCGTGACCGCCGAGTCCATCGCCGCGACGAGCTTGTCGTGCGTCATCCCCTTCGGCCATTCGGACTCGGGCTTGAGCGTGATGGTCGTTTCGGTCATGTCGAGCCCGGCCGGATCGGTGGCCGTGTTGGCCCGCCCCGCCTTGCCGAACACGTGCTCCACCTCGGGGAAGCTCTTGAGGATCGAGTCCTCGATCTGGAGCATCTCCCGCGCCCGGGCGACGCTGATCCCGGGCGTCGTCGTCGGCATGTACAGCAGCGATCCCTCGTACAGCGGCGGCATGAACTCGCTGCCGATCCGCGACCAGGGAATCCAGGTGAGGGTCAGAATGGCCACCGCGGCGGTCACGACCGCCAGCCGGTGCTTCAGCACGCCGTCGATGATCGGCCGGTAGAGGCGGATCAGCCACCGGTTGATCGGGTTCGCCCGCTCGCGGTGGATGCGGCCCCGGATGAACAGCGCCATGGCCACCGGCACCAGGGTGACCGACAGCAGACTCGCCGCCGCCATCGTGAACGTCTTGGTGAACGCGAGCGGCGTGAACAGCCGCCCCTCCTCGCCCTGCAGGCTGAACACCGGCAGGAACGACACCGTCATGATGAGCAGCGAGAAGAAGAGCGCCGGTCCCACCTCCTTCGACGAATCGAGCGCCACGCGCCACCGCTGCGCGCGGGTCAGCGTGCCGGTGTCGAACCGGGCGCCCCCGCCGGCCGGTGCCGCGCGCTCCAGGTGCTTGTGCATGTTCTCGATCATCACGATCGCCGCGTCGATCATCGCCCCGATGTTGTTCGCGATCCCCCCAGGCTCATGATGTCCGCGCCCACCCCCGCCCACCGCATCGCGATGAAGCCGAGCAGGATGCCCTCGACGAGCGTGACGATGGCCACCATCGCCGACCGGGCGTGCAGCAGGAACAGCAGACACACCAGCGCCACGATCAGCGACTCCTCGAGCAGCTTGCCGCGGAGCGTGTCCACGGCCCGCTCGATGAGCCCGCTGCGGTCGTACACCGGCACGACCACCACGCCGTGCGGCAGTGACTTCTCCACCTCGGCCAGCCGCTGCTTCACCGCATGGATCGTGGCCAGCGCGTTCTGGCCGAATCGCATCACGACGATGCCGCCCACCACGTCGCCGCGCCCGTCCAGGTCGGCGATCCCGCGGCGCACCGCCGGCCCGACGGTCACGTGCGCCACGTCGCGCACCGTGATCGGCGTGCCGTCCACCGTGGCGCCCACCGTCACGTTCTGGATGTCGCCCACCGACGTCAGGTAGCCGAGGCCGCGGACCATGTGCTCGCGCTCCGACAGCTCCATCACCATCGCGCCCACGTCGCTGTTCGCGTTCCGGATGGCGCTCATCACGCGGGTGATCGGGATGCCGTAGGCCAGCAGCTTCGTCGGGTCCACGTCCACCTGATACTGCTTCTGGAATCCGCCCACCGAGGCGACCTCCGACACGCCCGGCACCCCGGTGAGCGCGTAGCGCAGGTTCCAGTCCTGCAGGCTGCGCAGGTCGGCCAGCGACATGGTGCCACTCGTGTCCTCGAGCGCGTACTCGTACACCCACCCGAGGCCGGTGGCGTCGGGCCCCAGCACCGGCGTCACCGTGGCCGGCAGCTTGGCCTTGATCCCGCTCAGGTACTCGAGCACGCGCGAGCGCGCCCAGTAGAGGTCGGTGCCGTCGTCGAAGATCACGTACACGAACGACACCCCGAAGAACGAGTACCCCCGCACGGTCTTCGCGCCCGGCACCTTGAGCATCTCGGCGGCAATCGGGTACGTGACCTGGTCCTCCACGATGCGCGGCGCCTGACCGTCGTAGTCGGCCTGCACGATCACCTGCACGTCGCTCAGGTCGGGCAGCGCGTCCAGCGGCGTGCGCTGCATGGCCCAGAACCCGAACAGGCCGGCCGCCAGCGTGCCGAGGATGATCAGGAACGGGTTCCTGATCGACCAGTCGATGATGCGATTCAACATGGCCGCCTCCTAATGGTGGCCGCCGGAGGCGGGCTTCGGTTTGGAGGGGGACGCCATGCCCGGCATGTCGGGCATCGCGCCGGCGGATTTCTTGGCGGCGGGAGCAGCAGCCGGCATGTCCATCCCCGGCATCGCGCCCGCGGCGGGCGGCGGCGCCGGCTCGCCCGACTTCCTGGGCGCCGACATGTCCATCCCGGGCATGTTGCCCATCCCGCCCATCGCCTCGGCGAGATTCGACTCGGCGTCCACGAGGAAGGTCGCCGTCGCGACCACCGTGTCCCGCATGCTGAGCCCGCTCAGGATCGCCACGCGGTCGTCGCCCGCCAGGCCGAGCGTGACCTCGCGCGGCTCGAGCATCCCGTCGGGACGCTTCACGAACACCATGTTCCGCTCCCCGGTGGAGAGCACGGCGTTGCGCGGCACGCTCAGGGTGTGCGGCGCCTCGTGCGCCGACGCGATGAGCGTGGCGTACATCCCGGGCTTGAGCATGCCGTCCCCATTGGCCAGCGCGATGCGAACCCGCGCCGTGCGCGTGTCGGGGTTGATGACCGGATCGATGAAGGCGATGCGCCCGGTGCGCGTCACGCCCGGCAACGCCTCGAACGTCGCCTGCACTTCCTGGCCCACGTGCAGCGCCGGCAGGTCCCGCTCGAACACCGCGCCCTGCACCCACACCGTGCGCAGGTCCACGATCTGGTAGAGCGCCTGGCCCGCCGTGATCCGCTGCCCCGCCACCACCGACTTCTGCACCACGACGCCGGTGACCGGCGACCGCAGTGTGAGCGTCTTGCGGACGACGCCGGTGGACTCCACCTGCGCGATCTCGGCGGCCGGGATGTCCCAGTACGACAGCCGGCGGCGCGCGCCGGCCAGCAGCTCGTCGGCGCCGCGGCGCGCGTCGGGGGTGCCGTCGGCCACGCGGTCGTCGCCCGCCAGGCCGAGCGTGACCTCGCGCGGCTCGAGCATCCCG
>JBJKPA010000269.1:0-7244 GCA_046706905.1 Gemmatimonadaceae bacterium | reverse complement strand
CCGGTGCGCCGCCCACGCCAGCGCGGCGGCGGTGCCCGCCGGCTGCGGCTCGGCCACCAGGTTCCCGGGCGGGAGCTCGGGCGCGGCGGCGGCGATGGCCGGAACGAGTGAGGCGTTCGTGAGTATGAGCGTGTGCGCCGCGTCGGCCAGCGGGCGCACGCGGTCCAGCGTGTCGCGCAGCAACGGCCGGTCGGTCACCAGGGGCAGCAACTGCTTGGGCCTCTCCGGCGTGCTCAGCGGCCAGAACCGCGACCCGATCCCGCCGGCCAGCACGACCACCCAACGGCTCATGCGATGTCCGCTCCCATTCCTTCGGGCGAGAGCCCCACGAGCTCGGCGGCCCGGGCGTACAGCCGCTTGGGACTGAACGGCTTGGTGAGGAACTCGCTCGCCCCGATCTCCCGGGCGCGATGCTGGTACTGCGCCTCGCCGGCCGCGGTGAGAATGATGCAGGGCAGGTCGCGCCAGCGCGGATCGGCCCGCATCGCCGCCAGGACGTCGAGGCCGCTCTGGTGCGGCATCATGACGTCGAGCAGGACGAGCGCGATGTCGGGGGACTGCTCCAGCAGCGCCAGGGCCTCCCGGCCGTCGTACGCGAGCGTGACCCGGAACGGGCCCTGCTCGAGCTTCATCTTGATGATCCGGCCGATGTGGGGCTCGTCGTCGGCGACGAGCACGTGGCACACTGCGCTGGGCGAAGCCACGGGTCAGACGAGCGAGGCGATGTTTTCCCGGTTGCGGCGCAGCTCGTACAGGAGCTGTCCCACGTTCGCGCCCGGCGCGAGGAGCACGAACAGCACCGCTTCGCTGGTCAGCGCCGCCACGAGGGCCAGCCCGTCGCGGTGCTCGAGGACCGCGGTCACCAGCTCCCCGCGCCCGCTCGCCACCCCGAGGTCGTCGGCCGAGGCGATGATGGGGGGGATGCGGGCCGCCAGGTCTTCGGGGTCGAGGCCGGCCACCACCTGGCTGTCTATCAGCAGTCCGTCGCGGCCGAGGACGACCGCGGCTTCCACGCCGTCGCGCTGCCGGATGGCGGCGACGAGATCGCGAATGCTCGCCATTCCCGCTCCTTGGAAAGTGTTGGCGAAGCTAGAGATCGCGAACAGCGAAGTCAAGCGAGGGCAATCGCTTGAAGTCCCTCGGCGGTGTCGGTATCCTTCGCCTCTACGCACCCACACGGCCGAGACGCTCGGTCCTCCATGATGCCACGAATTCTGACCATATCGGGCGCCGCCCTGGCGGTGCTCTGCGCCGGCTGCAACGCCCTCAGCGCCCCCAAGGCCCAGTTCCCCAACACGGCCACCGCCATCACGGTGTTCGCGTTGAACGGGGCGCCCGCCTCGACGCCCGCCGGCATCGACTTCCTGTCCGGCGCGCCGGCACTGGTGAACAACACCCTGCAGTTCAACGTCGCTCTCGACATCGATTCGGCGGGCGACATCGTGGTCTATCCGGCACGCCAGGTCACCAACGGGCTGACGACCGTGGTCAGCGTCGGCCTCCAGAAGATCAACACGCCCTTTGCCGACTACACGATCGCCACGAAGAGCGGCTATGTCACGGACTCCACGCTCGTCGTGCCGGTCGGCACGACGGTCGGCTTCAACGTCTACAGCACCACGACCTGCACCGTCTATTCGCTCGGGTCGTCGTACTACGGCAAGTTCGTCGTCGACAGCATCAACCCCTCGCTGCGCGCGATGTACGTCGAGCTGGTCACCGATCCCAACTGCGGCTACGTCTCGCTGACCCCCGGCATTCCCACCAAGTGAGCCATGCACGACCCCCGCATGCTGCGCGAACAGATGCCGGTACTGCGCGACGCCGTCACCCGGCGTGGCGCGGGCGACGTGCTGCTGCCCGTGCTCGCGCAGGGGGAAGCGCTCGACCGCGACCGCCGGGCCCTCATCACCGCGGTTGAGGAGCGGAAGGCCGAGCGCAACGCGAACTCGCAGGAGGTCGCGCGCCGCAAGAAGGCGAAGGAAGACGCCGCCGAGCTGATCGAGAAGGGCCGTGCCATCGGCGCGGCGATCGCCGACCAGGAGGCCCGGCTGGCCGAGGTCGAATCGGCGCTCCAGCGGCTCCTCCTCGAGATCCCCAACGTCCCGCTTTCCGACGTCCCCGCCGGCGGCGAGGAGCACAACGCCGTCGTGAAGCACTGGGGGACGCCGCGCGAGGGGGCCGGCGTCAGGCCGCACTGGGAGGTCATGGCCGCGCTGGGGATGACCGATCCCGAGCGCGCCGCCAAGATCAGCGGCTCCGGATTCGTGGTGTACCGCGGGCGTGGCACCCGCCTCGTGCGCGCGCTCCTCGCGCTGTTCATGGACACGCACACGGCCGAGCACGGCTACGAGGAGATCTGGCCCCCTCAGCTCGTCACCCGGCAGACCATGACGGGCACCGGCCAGCTTCCCAAGTTCGAGGACGACGCCTACGCCACCAAGGACGATCTGTTCCTGATCCCCACCGCCGAGGTGCCGGTCACCAACCTGTACCGCGACGAGATCCTCGACGCGGCCCAGCTGCCCATGGCGTTCGTGGCCTACTCGCGCTGCTTCCGCCGCGAGGCGGGCTCGGCGGGGAAGGACACGCGCGGCGTCCTCCGCACGCACGAGTTCGACAAGGTCGAGCTGGTCCGCTACGCGGCGCAGGAGGATTCCGAGCGGCAGCTCGAGGTCCTCACGCATCACGCCGAGACGCTCCTCGAGCGGCTCGAGATTCCCTACCGGCGCAAGCTGCTTGCCGCCGGGGACACCGGCTTCTCCTCGGCCAAGACGTACGACCTCGAGGCCTACGCGCCCGGTGTGGGCGCGTGGCTCGAAGTGTCGTCGTGCAGCACCTTCACCGACTTCCAGGCGCGCCGGGCCAACATCCGCTACCGGCCGGCGCCGGGCGAGAAGCCGAAGTTCGTGCACACCCTCAACGGGTCCGGGCTCGCGTTCCCGCGCACCATCGCCTGCCTCCTCGAGCATCACCAGCAGCCCGACGGCTCGGTGAAGGTTCCCGCGGTCCTGCAGCCCTACCTGGGGACGGACCGGCTCGCGTGATCCGCCTGCGTCGGCACGCGCCGGAAGTGCTCGTCGCCACGCTCATCGTCCTGCTGCTCGGCTCGTACGTGTACTACACCCAGCGCGTGGTGGGCTCGCTGCGCGCCGCCGCGGCGCGGTCGAGCGCGATGTACTCCCGCGTCTACCGCGCCCTGGGCGACACCAGCGAGGGCGCCGGCCTCCAGGCGCTGATCGACATCTCGCGCGACGTCCGCGAGCAGGGCGTGCCGCTCATCGTCACCGACAGCTCGGGGCGCCCCATCGCCCACGCCAACCTGCCGTTCGACCCGAAGGACACGGTGCAGGACGGCGATCCGCGCGTGCGCGCCTACGTCCGCGTGCTCGACCGCCAGAACCCGCCGGTCATGGATCCCGCCCTCGTCGTGCACTACGGCGAGACGCCGCTCGTCTACTGGCTGCGCATCATCCCGCCGCTGCAGGCGGTGACCGCGCTGCTGCTCCTGCTCGCCGGGTTCTTCATCATCCGCACGCGCAGTGACGCGGCGCGCGAACATCTCTGGGCCGGCATGGCGCGCGAGTCGGCGCACCAGCTCGGCACCCCGCTGTCCAGCATCGGCGGGTGGATCGAGCTGCTCGAGGAGCGCGGCGAGCAGGATCCGCAGGCCCAGGCGATGGCGCGCCACATGCGCGCCGACGTGGACCGGCTGGACCGCGTGGCCCACCGCTTCGAGCGCATCGGACGCGAGCCGCGGCGCGACCCGGTGGACCTCAACGCGATGGTGGACCGCGTGGCCGGCTACTTCCGCGCCCGGGTGCCGACCCTCGCCCACTCGATCCGGATCGACGTCGAGCACGCGGACGGACCGCTCACCGTGACCGGCGACGCGGTGCTCCTCGAGTGGGCGCTCGAGGTGCTGGTCAAGAACGCCCTCGACGCGATGGCGGGGCAGGGCGGACGCATCGCGCTCTCCACCGCGAAGCTTCCCGAGAAGGGATGCCGGATCCGCGTCGCCGACGACGGCCCCGGGATTCCGCGCGAGCTGCGCGACCGGATCTTCGAGCCCGGTTTCTCGACCAAGCAGGCGGGGTGGGGGATCGGCCTCTCGCTGGCCCGCCGCATCGTCTCGGAGAACCACGGCGGCCGGCTGGTGCTCGTTCCCACCGACCGGGGCGCGACGTTCGACGTTATTATTCAGTGATGTCGCGCGCCGCCCCGGATGCGCTGCTCGATGGCCTCAATGCCGCGCAGCGCGAAGCCGTCCTCCATCATGAAGGCCCCCTCCTCGTCCTCGCCGGCGCCGGCTCGGGCAAGACGCGCGTGCTCACGCGCCGCGTCGCCCGGCTGATCCGGGCCCACGGGGTGCGCCCGGAGCACATCCTCGCCGTCACCTTCACCAACAAGGCGGCGGGCGAGATGCGCGAGCGCATCGCGGCCCTGCTCGAGCACGAGCCCTCCGGGATGTGGGCCGGCACCTTCCACAGCATCGGCGCCCGGCTCCTCCGCCGCACCGCCCAGCTCGTGGGGCGCACGCCCGCGTACACGATCTACGACGAGGACGACGCCGAGGCCGCGATCAAGCGCCTCATGGAGCGCCTCGACGTCAACCCCAAGCAGTTCGCCATGCGCGCCGTGCGCGGCGCGATCTCCGACGCCAAGAACGCGCTCGTCACGCCCGACGAGTACGCGTCGCTCGCCCGCGACCCGTTCGCGCAGGCCGCCGCCCGCGTCTACGCCGAGTACGAACCCACGCTGCGCCGCGCCAACGCCGTCGACTTCGACGACCTGCTCCTCCTCCCGGTGCGCATCCTCGAGCAGCACCCCGACGAGCTGGCGCGGCTCCGCCGCCGGTTCCGCTACCTGCTCGTGGACGAGTACCAGGACACCAACCGCGCGCAGTACCGCCTGGTCCAGCTCCTCGGCGCCGAGCACGGCAACGTCTGCGTCGTGGGCGACGACGACCAGTCCATCTACGGCTGGCGCGGCGCCGACATCCGCAACATCCTCGACTTCGAGAAGGACTTCCCCTCGGCGTTCGTCGTGCGCCTCGAGGACAACTACCGCTCCACGCCCCAGATCCTCGAGTTGGCGAACGTCGTCATCGCGGCCAACACCGACCGCATGGGCAAGACGCTGCGCGCCACGCACGCGCCCGGCGAGCGCGTGTCCGCCGTGCGCGCCCTCGACGAGCGCGACGAGGCCGACTGGCTGGTCGAGGAGCTGCGCCGGCGCCGCACGGCCGACGGCTGGCAGCTCCGCGACTTCGCCGTGCTCTACCGGACCAACGCGCAGAGCCGCGCCCTCGAAGAGGCGCTCCGCCGCCATGCGATGCCCTACCGGCTGGTCGGCGCGGTGCGCTTCTACGACCGGCGCGAGATCCGCGACCTGCTGGCCTACCTCAAGCTCATCGCCAACCCCGCCGACGACGAGGCGTTCCGCCGCGCGGTCGCCGTCCCCCGACGCGGCGTCGGCGACGCCTCGGTCGAGCTGCTCGCCGAGCGCGCCCGCGGGGCGGGAATCCCGCTCCTCGACGCCGCCACCCGCGAAGACCTGGTCGACGGCATCCGCCCCGCCACGCGCACCGCGCTCGCCGGCTTCGCCGCGCTCGTCGCCAAGTTCCGCGAGCAGGCGCGCGAGTCGGCGGTGGACGAGCTCGTGAGCGCGCTCGTGGCGGAGATCAAGTACGCCGACTACCTGAGCGCCGAGGGCGAAGCGGTGGCCCGCGACCGGCTGGACAACGTGCGCGAGCTCATCGCCGGCGCATCGGAAACCGTGGAGGACGTCGAGGGCGAGGTCGGCCTCACGCCGCTCGACCTCTTCCTCCAGCGCGCCACCCTCGTCGCCGACGTGGACAAGCTGGCCGCCGACGCCGACGCGATCACGCTCATGACGCTGCACAACGCCAAGGGGCTCGAATTTCCGGTCGTCTTCATCACCGGGCTCGAGGACGGCCTCTTCCCGCTGGCTCGCGCCTACGACGATCCCAAGATGCTCGAGGAGGAGCGCCGGCTGTTCTACGTCGGCATCACGCGGGCGGAGCGCCGGCTCTATCTGCTCCACGCCGAGTCGCGCCGCCGGAACGGCGAGTTCCTCCCGTCGCGCCCGTCGAGCTTCCTGGCCGCCGTGCCCGACGGCATGCTGGAGCGGGTCGAGACGATCCGCGTCCGGTCGAGCGGGCGGGGGGTGATGTCGGGCTTCGGCTCGCGCCGCGACGGGACGGGCGCCGGCTGGGCGGGAGGCTCGTCGCTCGCCTTCGACGACGATATCTTCCCCTCGCGTTCGGCCGCCGTCCGGCGTCCCGGCCGCCCCCTCGGCTCGATTGCCGTGGAGGACGAGTCCCAGGACGCGGCGATCATCGCCGTGGGCGCGCGCGTGCGCCACCGGAAGTTCGGCAGCGGCACGATCGCCGAGATCGCGGGCTCGGGACTGCAGACCAAGGTGCGGGTGGATTTCGACGACGACGCGGTGGGCCGCAAGACGCTCGTCGTGGCGCAGGCCAACCTCGAACGGGACGTGGACTAGTGGCGGTTTCTCTCGACGACGTACGGCACATCGCGGCGCTCGCCCGGCTGGGGCTCACCGACAAGCGCGCCCGGGCCCTGACCGAGGAGATGAACGGCATCCTCGGCCACATGGAGGTGCTGTCGCGCGTGGACACCGGGAGCCTGGCCGACGACGAGGCGCTCCCCGGCATGCCGCTGCGCGCCGACGCCGGCCCGCCCGACGGGCTGGCCCGCCGCCCCGAAGGGTTCGCGCCCTCGACGCGCGACGGCTTTGTGCTCGTCCCGCGCCTGGCCACGCACGAGACCGGAGAGGAATCGTGAGCGCCGCCGCCCGTGAGGCGGTCGCCGCCGCCGCGACGCACGCCGACGAGGCGAAGGCCGGTAGCGACGGGCTCAACATCTTCGCCTGGCGCGACGATGCCGACGCCCTCGCGCAAGCCGATTCCGCACCCGACGGCCCGCTGGCCGGCATCCCGGTGGCGGTCAAGGACAACCTCGCCACGCTCACGCTGCCCACCACCTGCGGCTCGCGTATCCTGCACGGCTACGTGAGCCCCTACGAGGCCACCGTCATCACGCGGCTGCGCGCCGCCGGCGGCGTCGTATTTGGAAAGACGAATATGGACGAGTTCGCCATGGGCTCGTCCACCGAGCACAGCGCCTACGGGCCGACCCGCAACCCGCTGGCGCCCGACCGCGTGCCCGGCGGTTCGTCCGGCGGCTCGGCCGCCGGAC
>JBJKPA010000268.1:0-5540 GCA_046706905.1 Gemmatimonadaceae bacterium | reverse complement strand
CGTCGCCGTGAAGATGTCGTTCAGGTACATCTCGTACGGATCGGTCGTGGCGCCGATGGGGAAGGCCGGCGTGGGCGTGGTGGGGGTCAAGCCCACCTACGGACGCGTCAGCCGGTACGGCCTCGTCGCCTTCGCCTCGTCGCTCGATCAGGTGGGGGTCTTCGGCGCCACGGTGGACGACGCCGCCCTCGGCCTCGGCGTGATCGCCGGCCGCGACGCGCGCGACGCCACCACGGTGGACGTGCCCGTGCCCGACTACCGCGCCACCGCGGCCCGCGGGCTCGAGGGGCTCGTCTTCGGCAAGCCGCGCGAGTACTTCCCCGACGACCTCCCGGCCGCCATGCGCGAGCGCTGCGACCGCGCGCTGGATCTGCTCCGCGCCGGCGGCGCCGAGATCCGCGACGTCTCGCTGCCCCATACGTCGCTCGCCATTCCCGTGTACTACATCGTGGCCCCGGCCGAGGCGTCGTCCAACCTCGCGCGCTTCGACGGCGTACGGTACGGGCTCCGCCTGGACGGCGAGGGCCTGCGCGGCATGTACGAGGCCACGCGCTCGGGCGGCTTCGGCGCCGAGGTCACGCGCCGTATCATGCTCGGCACGTACGTGCTGTCGGCCGGCTACTACGATGCGTACTACCGCAAGGCGCAGCAGGTGCGGCGGCTGATCACGCAGGACTTCGACCGCGTGTTCACGAGCGGCGTGCACCTCCTGTTCACCCCCACCACGCCCACGCCGGCCTTCCCCATCGGCGCCACGACCGATCCGTACGAGATGTACCTGAACGACATCTTCACGGCGACGGCGAACCTCGCCGGCGTGCCCGCCATGTCGCAGCCCATCGGCCGCGTGGAGGGTCTCCCCGTGGGCGGGCAGTTCATCGCCCCGCACTTCGCCGAGGACCGCATGTTCGCCGCCGCCTACGCCCTCGAGCGCGCCCTCGGCGGGGAGGCCCACCGATGAGCGACGCGAAATTCGCCGCGTTCGCCGAGCGGTTCGAGATGGTCGTCGGCCTCGAGGTCCACGTGCAGCTCAAGACCGCCACCAAGGCGTTCTGCGGCTGCTCCACCGCGTTCGGCGATCCGCCCAACACCAACGTCTGTCCGGTGTGCCTCGCGCTGCCCGGCGCGCTCCCCGTGCTCAACGAGCACGCCGTCGAGTTGGCCGTGCGCGCCGCGCTCGCCCTCGAGTGCACGGTGCACCCCGTCTCGATCTTCGCGCGCAAGAACTACTTCTATCCGGACCTTCCGAAAGGCTACCAGATCTCCCAGTTCGACCGCCCGCTGGCCACGGCGGGCCGCCTCGCCGCCGGCGAGCGCACGGTGGGGATCACTCGCGTCCACATGGAAGAGGACGCCGGCAAGTCGGTCCACGATCGCTATCCCGGCGTCACCGCGATCGACCTCAACCGCTCCGGCGTGCCGCTCATCGAGATCGTGAGCGAGCCGGACATGCGCTCGGCCGCCGACGCCGGCGCGTACCTCCGCGCCCTCAAGCAGATCCTCGAGTACGTGGACGTCAGCGACGTGAGCATGGAGGAGGGCTCGCTCCGCGTGGACGCCAACATCAGCGTGCGCCCGCACGGCGCCGCCGAATTCGGCACGAAGACCGAGGTCAAGAACATGAACTCCTTCTCGGGCGTCGAGCACGCGCTCGAGGCGGAGTTCGTGCGGCAGTGCGCGCTGGTCGAGTCCGGGGGCAGGGTCGAGCAGCAGACCATGCTCTGGGACGGCGCCGCCGGCGAGGTCCGCCCCGCGCGCAGCAAGGAAGGGAGCCACGACTACCGCTACTTCCCGGAGCCCGACCTCCCGCCGCTCGTCCTGACGGCGGACTACATCGGCCGCATCCGCGACACCCTGCCCGAGCTCCCGGCGGCGCGCCGTGCGCGCTACGCCGAGGCATTCGGCCTCGGCGCCTACGACGTGGAGGTGCTCACCGCCAGCCCGCGCGTGGCCGAGTACTTCGAGGCCGTCGTCGCCGCCCACGGCGACGCCAAGGCCGCCGCCAATTGGGTCATGGGCGAGGTGCTCGCCGCGCTCAAGACGAGCGGCGACGACATCGCGCAATTCCCGATCGATCCGCCGCGGCTCGCCGCGCTGCTCAACCTCGTGCGCGACGGCGTCGTGAGCCACACCGCCGGCAAGCAGATCTTCGGGATCATGGTCGCCTCGGGGGGCGAGCCCGCCGACATCGCCAAGCGCGAGGGGCTGGTCAAGGTCTCCGACGACGGTGCGCTCAACGCCTGGCTCGACGAGGTGATCGCCGCCATGCCCGCCGAGGCCGAGCGCTTCCGCAACGGCGAGAAGAAGCTGCAGGGCGTGCTGATCGGCGCGGTGATGAAGAAGTCGAAGGGGAGCGCCGACCCCAGGAAGGTCGCTCAGCTGCTCGTCGAGCGGCTCGGGTCGTAGACGGGGGCGGGGAGCGACCGGGAGTATTCGAGCGTGGGCTCCGGCATCCCGAAGTGCCGGACGGCCTGCTCCCGCACCGCCTCCTCGCCCCCCTCGCGCAGCGCCATCCGGCGCACCCGCTTGGCGCGGCTCAGCCGTTCGTCCCCCGACGGATCGTGCTGGTACGGCTCCGAGTGGTCGAGTCGCCGCATGAGGTCCACGATGAAGTCGAACGACCGCTCCATGTAGCCGCCGACCTCGATGTCCTGCAGGTCCCAGCGGCTGTTCTCCGTCATCAGCTGGAAGATGCGCTGCCACGACTCCGAGTCGGCCACGTGGACCATGCCGCGGAAGATCCGCCGGTTGGTCTGCGTGCTGAACAGCGTCGGACTCAGGATGTCGTCGAGGAGGCGGTCCGACGCCGAGTGGTCGAGCAGAATCAGGTCCCGCGCCCGCCGGCTGTACCGTTCCCCGAGGTGCGTCTCGAACCGGCTCTCCCAGTAGCTGTGCCCGATCGACGACGTGGACGACGTCACCGTGAGCTGCATCGGCACGAAGTAGTTGTGGGCCACGGCGTCGGCGGCGAGGTGGGCCAGGTAGCCCAGGGCGAACGCCCGCAGCGGCTCGTCGGCGGCCGACTCGTGGATGTCGAACCCGACGTCCCACGAGTGGCAGTGGCGGCCCACCGGCGCGTACTTCTTGGCGATGCTCGTGTCGGCCGCGATCGAGCCATATAGGAAATCATATGGGAACGCACGCAGCAGGTCGGCGATCGCCCCCGGCAGCAGGTTCGCCGAGCGCAGCACCGCCTCGCCCAGAAAGACGTGCGTCCCGGGGGTCCAGGCGTAGGCGGCGTGGGGCTGGGCGACCAACAGAAGGGGGGCTTTTGCCAGCATCGCCGCCGACCGACCGAGGGTCATGAGACGTCGCGCCGGCGGCGGCGCAGCCGCGGAGTCCGCGGTCGCGGTGCCTCCTCGTCCTCCGCCTCGTCTTCCGCCGCGCGCTCCTCCCGCGCCGCCTCCAGCTCCGCCCGCCGCGTCCGGCGCGCCCGGTAGCCGCGCAACGCCCGCACGCCGGCCCGGATCCCCCGCGCCGTGGACGCCGTGGTGAGGAACAGGTCCTCCGCCTCCTCCTGGATCGCGCCCAGCAGCGCGTCGAACTCGCGCACCCGCTCGCCGGTCATGTCGGCCACCTCGCGGAGCTGCGACTCGAACCGCCCCACCGTCTCGCTCAGCCGCTCCACGTCGTCGCGCACCGTCGCCGAGATCTCCTCGGCGTTCTGCATCACGCCGCGCGTCCGCTCGAGCAGCGGGCCGAGGTCGCGCCGCAGCCCGTCCAGCGCCTCGGACACCTGGCGGAACCCCTGCCGGACGTACCACGCGGCCGGAAACGCCAGCAGCACCAGCAGCAGGAGCACGATCATCAACACCCCGCCGGCGACGTGCGTCAGCTGGTCGAACCAGCCGCGCTCCACCACCTGCCGCGTATAGATGGTATCGGGCAGGGTGGCCGTGGCCTGCAGCATCCAAGCGCTCGCGCGCACTGCGAGAAGCGGCATCATGTGGTCTGCCAAGAGGGTACGCAGCCGCCGTCACCGGTGTCAAGCGAACAAACACCTGCTTGACTCTCACTCCGCATTCCGGTCATTCTTCGCCATTCCGCAAACCGCCGCCCAACGTCCGCCCGGGAGCCTTTCCCCGTCATGAGCGCCCTGCAGTTCATCGTCCATGGAGGGCAGCCGCTCTCCGGCACCATCCGGCCCGCCGGCAACAAGAACGCGGCGCTCCCCATCATCGCGGCCACGCTGCTCACCGACCAGCCGGTGACGCTCACCAACGTCCCCCGCATCCGGGACGTCGAGACGCTGGTCGAGTTGCTGCGCTCGGTCGGCGCCGAGGCCGACTGGACGGCGCACAACACGCTCGCCGTCCACGCCGCGGAGATCCACGCCGGCGCGCTCGACGCCGCGCTCTGCGCGCGCATCCGCGCCTCGATCCTGCTCGCCGCGCCCCTCCTCGTGCGCAGCGGCGCGGTCACGCTCCCCCCGCCGGGGGGCGACGTCATCGGACGCCGCCGCCTCGACACCCACTTCCACGTCCTCAAGGAGCTGGGCGCCGAGTTCACGGCCTCCGACCGGTACGAGCTGCGCGCCAACGGCTTCACGGGCGCCGACGTCTTCCTCGACGAGCCCAGCGTCACGGCCACCGAGAACGCGCTCATGGCCGCCGCCGCGGCGCGCGGCACCACGGTGCTGCGCAACGCGGCCAGCGAGCCCCACGTCCAGGATCTGGCCCGCTTCCTGGTCGCGCTCGGCGCGCGCGTCGAGGGCATCGGCACCAACACGCTGACCATTCAGGGCACCGCGAGCTTCGCCGGCGCCACCCACGCCATCGGCCCCGACCACATCGAGGTCGGCTCGTTCATCGGTCTCGCCGCGGTCACCAATTCGGCGATCCGCATCGAGCAGGCCGGCGTCGAGCATCTCCGGTCCACCCTCATGGGGTTCGAGCGGCTGGGCGTGCAGTGCCGCGTCGAGGGCGCCGATCTCGTCGTGCCCGCCGACCAGCCCCGCGTGATCCAGTCGGACCTGGGTGGACACGTCCCCAAGCTCGAGGACCAGCCCTGGCCGGCGTTCCCCGCCGACCTCATGTCCATCGCCATCGTGACCGCCACCCAGTGCCACGGCGTGATCCTGATGCACGAGAAGATGTTCGAGTCGCGCATGTTCTTCGTGGACAAGCTGGTCAGCATGGGCGCCCGGATCGTGCTCTGCGATCCGCACCGCGCGGTGGTCATCGGCCCCTCGGCCCTCCACGCCGCGAACGTCGAGTCGCCCGACATCCGCGCCGGCATGGCCATGCTCCTGGCCGCGCTCGCCGCGCCCGGACGCAGCACGATCCAGAACGTGCAGCAGATCGAGCGCGGCTACGAGCGGATCGACGAGCGCCTGAACGCGCTCGGCGCGCGCATCGAGCGCGTGGAGGTGCGGGGCGGGTGAGGGCGGCGCTCCCGCCCGATGTCGAGGCGGTGCGCGAGCTGGCCGACGTCGGCTTCGTCGCCTTCACCACGACCCGCGCCTTCGGCAGCCTGGGCACGGCCACCGGCGAGCCCATCCGCGACGTGATGGCGCGGTGGCGCACGATCACCGCGTCCCT
>JBJKPA010000267.1:0-6092 GCA_046706905.1 Gemmatimonadaceae bacterium | reverse complement strand
ACCCGTGCCCGCGCCGGCGACCCTGCGGCTGCTCGAGGGGCTGCGCGTGCGGCCGGGGCCCGAGGGATCCGGTGAGCTGGTCACGCCCACCGGCGCCGCCCTGGTGCGCGTGCTGGGCTCGGGCCCGATGGACGGGGAATACGTGCCGCTCCGCAGCGGATTCGGCGCCGGAACCAAGGAATTCGCCGGGCGCCCGAACGCGCTCCGGATCACGCTGGCCGAGGCGGCCGGCGCCGCCGGGACGGCGGCCGAGCGGGTCGTGCAGCTCGCCTGCGATCTGGACGACATGACGGGGGAGTACGTGGCCGGCGCGGCGGACCGGCTCCGGGAGGCGGGGGCGCTGGACGTGGTCGTGATCCCGACGCTGATGAAGAAGGGGCGCCCGGGGTTCCGCCTGGAGGTGCTGGCCCCACCGTCCAGCGCCGAGGCCCTGGAGCGCGTAATGCTCGCGGAGACGACGACGCTGGGAGTCCGGCGGACCGTCGTGGAGCGCCACGTCCTGCCGCGCGAGGAGCGCACGGTCCGCGTGGCCGGCCACGCGATCCGCGTGAAGATCGCGCTCGTGGAAGACGGCTCCCGGCGGGTTAAACCCGAGTATGACGACGTCCGCCGTGTCGCCCTGGCGACAGGGCGTACGCCGCTGGATATATTGCATGAGGCCGCCGCCCTGGCGGTCGACGCCTGAACCCCCTCTTCCCCTAGGGTCGATCCCACTGGGGTCCCCGATTCGCTGTTGCACCCGTAATTCCCAGGAGATTCCGATGCTGGTCAATCGGTCCACGGCCGTCTGGTCCGCCGTGCTTGCCGTCGCGTTCGCGCTCCCACTGGCGGCGCAGCAAACCACGCAGTGTTCCGTAGATGAAGGCAAGCCGAGCGAGGTCGCCCGGGCGTACCTCGCGGTGTCTCAGGTCGCCAACGCGCAGGGTCAGGATACGGCGAAGATCACGAAGGAGCTGCGGGACGCCGTGAACAGCCTGACCAAGCCCAGCGACAAGGTCGAGAACCCGGCGGGCCACGCCCTCGAGCTCGGCAAGCTGCTCGTGCTGTGGACGACCGTGCCCGGCCAGTCGCTCAACACGACGCGCGGCGAGCTCGGATTCGCCACGAACCAGAAGGACTCGATCAGCATCATCCAGGCCATCGACTCGGCCTTCACGGTGGTCGAGAAGGCCGATTCCAATTGCGCGTCGGAGACGCTGCGCTGGCGGAGTCAGAAGGTCTGGCAGAGCCTGGTCAACAAGTCCATCCAGGAGATCAACGCGGGCGCCATCGACTCGGCGGCGGTCCACGCCAAGGAGTCGCTGATCCTCAACCGGACGCTCCCCTACGGGTACATGGTGCTCGCCCAGGTGGCAAAGCAGCGTGACTCGACCGACAAGGCGATCGCGCTCTTCCGGCAGACCGTGGATGCGGCCAAGAAGGACACGCTGTACGCCGAGGTGATGGACCAGTCGTTGCTCAACCTGGGCAACCTGGCCCGGAACGCCGCGGAGACGGACACCGCCAAGGCGCAGGAGTACTACAAGATCGCCGGCGACGCGTTCGCCGAGCTGGCCAACGACACGACGCAGTCGACGTCCTACCGCACCGAGGCCAAGAACGGGCTGGTGGCGGTGAGCATCGCCCGCGGTGACACGGCGGCGGTGCGGGCGATCTACCGTCCGGTGCTGGCCGATCCGAGCAAGTATCCGTTCACCGACGTGGTGCAGGGCGGCGTGTGGGCCACCGAAGTGGGCGACACCACCGGCGCGGCGACGCTGTTCCACGCCGCGTACACCATGAACCCGTACCACCGCGACGCGCTGTCCAACCTCGCGATCACGGACCTCAAGCTGCAGAAGTACGACAGCACGCTGGCCCTGCTCAATCAGCTCAAGGCCGTGGACCCCGACGGCGACAACGCGCGGCTGTGGGTGTTCACGTACGCCGGGATCGCCAAGAATTTCGCCGATCTGAACCACGACGAAGCGGCCCGCTTCGCCAAGACCAAGAGCCCGGCACTCAAGAAGATCCTCTCGGACTCGGCCAAGCTCACCACGGATTCGAACCGCGTCTACACCCAGATGGCCGTCGACGCGAACGCCAGGGCCGACAGCCTCCCGGTGGTGGTGCGCTTCTCGCAGTTCAGCCACGACGGCGCCAAGGCGACGCTGGCCGGCACGATCTCCAACAACACGGACGCCGCGAAGACGTACACGCTCAAGGTCGACTTCCTCGACACGAAGGGGAACGTGGTCGCCTCGCAGACGGCGTCGGTGGGGCCGGTGAACGCGCACGGGATCGGGCAGTTCTCCGTGACCGCGTCGGGCGCCGGGATCGCCGCTTTCAAGTACGCGCCGCTGGACAACTGACGGCGTACGACGACGCATGAATCGAAGGGCCCGCCGGCACTCGGCGGGCCCTTCGAGCATCTGGGAAAGCGGAGGGTGGAAGTGACTCTGGTTTCTTGATTTCAACGTTCCTACTTCCTAAGTTGCATGAGCTTGGCGGCGAGCCCGCTCCTGCGCGGATCGTCGCGGGGCAGGTGGGCCCGGCTCGCAACGTTCCCGCTCGTCCTGGTGCCCCGATGGTCAGAGTCTCCAACGTCATATCCGGCAGCGTCGCCTCGGAGCTGGGCATGGTCCCCGGCACCGAGCTCGTCGCCGTGAACGGCCGCGAGATCGCCGACTTCCTGGACTGGGAATTCCTCACCGCCGACGACGAGCTGGTGATCGAGGCCCGGCAGCCCGACGGGGAGCCGGTGATCTACGAGGTCGAGCGCCCCGAGGGGGAGATCCTGGGGGTCGAGCTCGAGCCCCCGAGCATCCGCCGGTGCGCCAACCGGTGCGAGTTCTGCTTCATCGAGGGGCTCCCCAAGGGGCTGCGCAAGCCGCTCTACGTGCGGGACGACGACTACCGGCTCTCGTTCGCCTACGGGAATTTCGCGACGCTCTCCAACCTCAAGGAGCGCGACATCGCGCGCATCCTGGAGTACCGGCTCTCGCCGCTGTACGTGTCGGTGCACGCCACGCCGTGGGAGGCGCGCAAGGTCCTGCTCAACAACCCGCGCGTGCCGAACATCGTGGAGCAGCTCACCGCGCTCGCCGCGGGGGGCATCCAGTTCCACACCCAGATGGTGATCGTGCCGGGGCTCAACGACGGGGACGTCCTCGAGCAGTCGCTGGCCGATCTGTGGGCGCTGGACGACGCCGTGCGCTCGGTCGCGGTCGTGCCGGTGGGGCTCACGCAGTTCTCGCACCTCTACACCGGCAAGCCGATGGACGCCGCGATGGCGGGCCGGCTGCTCGATCAACTCGGCCGCTGGGCCGGGCGCGCGGCCGACGAGCGGGACGACCCGTGGGTGTACGGCTCCGACGAGTTGTACCTCCTGGCCGGCCGCCCGCTGCCCGGGCCCGAGCACTACGGCGACTACGTCCAGATCGAGAACGGCGTGGGCGCGGTGACGGCGCTCCGCGAGCGGGTGCGCGAGGGGCTGGACGAGTTGCCGCGGCTCGACGGGCGCCGCATCGGCGTGGTGACCGGCGTGTCCATGGGGCCGTTGATGCCCGAACTGCTCGACCGGCTCGCCGGGCGCACGGGCGCCCGCTTCGAGCTGATCGTGGTGGAGAATTCGCTGTTCGGCCCGACGACCACCACCGCCGGCCTCCTGGTCGGCGCCGACATCCGCCGCGCGCTGGCCGATCGGACGGACCTCGACCTGGCGCTCATTCCCGCCGAGACGATCAACGATCACGGCGTGTTCCTCGACGACGAGCGGTTCGTGGCGCTGCGCGAGGAGATGCCGATGCCGGTCTATCCGTCCTACGACTTCATCGACGCGCTGGCGCCCGAGGGCGCGCCGGCGACGCGGGGGGCGGCGGCGTGAGCATTCCGGTCGTCGCCCTGGTGGGGCGTCCCAACGTGGGCAAGTCGCAGCTGTTCAACCGGCTGGTGGGCACCGAGACGGCGATCGTGTCCGACGAGGCCGGCACGACGCGCGACCGCCACTTCGCGCGCGGGGAGTGGAACCGGCGGCGCTTCTGGCTGGTGGACACCGGCGGGCTCACCGACGACCCGCGCGTGGCGATGGACCGCGAGATCCGCCGCCAGGTGCAGGTGGCGATCGGCGAGGCCGACC
The DNA here is from genome assembly GCA_046706905.1 of Gemmatimonadaceae bacterium. Taxonomy (GTDB): domain Bacteria; phylum Gemmatimonadota; class Gemmatimonadetes; order Gemmatimonadales; family Gemmatimonadaceae; genus JAGWRI01. The sequence goes on along the minus strand of JBJKPA010000267.1, from coordinate 1,975 downwards.
TCCTGGTATTCGTCGTGGATGCGAAGGCCGGTCTCCACCCCAACGACGCCCGCGTGGCCGAGCTGCTGCGCGGCAGCGGCAAGCCGTGGATCCTGGTCGCCAACAAGGTGGACGATCCGCGGGCCACCGACTTCTACGAGTTCTACGAGCTGGGCGCGGGCGACCCGGTGCCCGTCTCGGCGCTCAACGGCAAGGGCTCGGGCGACCTGCTCGACGTGATCGTGGAGCGGCTGCCGGCGGGGCAGGAGGAGGAAGACGACGCGCTGCACGTCGCCATCGTGGGGCGTCCGAACGTCGGGAAGTCGTCGCTCGTGAACCGGCTGCTGGGCGAGGAGCGGCTCGTGGTGTCCGACCAGGCCGGCACGACCCGCGACGCGATCGACACGCCGATGCGCTACCACGGGCGCTCGTTCGTGTTCATCGACACCGCCGGGCTGCGGCGGCAGACCAAGATCGAGGACGGCGTGGAGTTCTACTCGTCGCTGCGCACGCGGCGGGCGATCGAGCGCGCCGACATCTGCGTGCTGGTCGTGGACACGGTCGAGGGGTTGCACAACCAGGACCTCAAGATCGCCGCCCTCGCCTGGGAGGCGGGGCGCGGGCTGATCGTCGTGGTCAGCAAGTGGGACCTGGCGGAGAAGGACGACAAGGCGGCGGCGAAGTTCGAGAAGAGCGCGCGCGAGAAGGCGCCCTACCTCACCTTCGTGCCGTTCCTGTTCACGTCGGCGCTCACCGGCCAGCGCGTGCAGAAGCTGCTCGAGCTGCTGCTCAACGTGGCCGACGAGCGGATCAAGCGCATCACCACGGCGCAGGTCAACGAGCGGCTCCAGGAGCTGCTCGCGCGGCTGCAGCCGCCGCAGGCCGCCGGGTTCGAGGTCAGGCTCAACTACGCCACCCAGGTGGACGTCGCGCCGCCCACGATCGCCGTGTTCGGCAACCACCCCGATCTCGTCGAGGAGCACTACGTGCGCTACCTGCACAACGGCTTCCGCGACGCGTGGGGATTCACCGGCAACCCGCTGCGCATCCTGCTGCGGCGCAAGGCGAGCTGACGTGTACGCGCTCCTCGGCCTCGTCATCGCCTACGCCGTCGGGTCCATCCCGGCGGCCTACCTGGCGGGGAAGGCGGCGGGCGTGGATCTCCGCAAGGAAGGCTCCGGGAACCTCGGCGCCACCAACGTCGTGCGCGTGCTGGGCATCAGGATGGGGCTCGTCGTGTTCGCGGTGGACCTCGCCAAGGGCGCCGCGCCGGTGGCGCTGCTCCCGCGGTTGCTGCCGGCGGCGATCGGCGGCCCCTGGCTGCCCATCGCCTACGGCGTGGCGGCCATCGCGGGGCACACGCGTCCCCTCTGGCTCGGCTTCCGCAAGGGCGGCAAGGGCGTGGCCACGGCGTGCGGCGTGTTCCTCGCGCTGGCCCCCGTGCCCACGCTGTTCGCGGTGGCGGTGTTCGCGGCCGCGTTCGGCAGCACCGGCTACGTGTCGCTCGGCTCGCTCACCGCGGCCGCCGCGCTCCCCGCGCTCGTCGCGACGGCGGTCGGCGTCCAACCGCCCGTGTTCGCGGTGAGCGTCGTGACCGCGCTGTTCGTGTTCTGGACGCACCGCGCGAACATGGGGCGGCTGGCGCGCCACGAGGAGAACCGGTTCAGCCGCATGGGCAATCTGGGGATCGTGATCGGGCTCGCCCTGGGCGTGGCGGTGGCGTCGGGCGCCGTCGCCTGGCTGCTCTCGCGCGGAGGGGCGTCCTGATGCGCTGCGCCGTGATCGGCGCCGGCGCGTGGGGAACGGCGATGGCGCGGCTGCTCGCGCGCAACGGGCACGACGCGCGCCTGTGGGCGTTCGAACCGGAGGTCGTGGCGGCCGTGAACGCCGTCCACGAGAATCCGCGCTTCCTGGCCGGCGTGACGCTGCCCGAATCGCTGGTCGCCACGGAGTCGCAGCGCGACGCCCTCGAGGGCGCGGAGCTGGTGGTCTACGC
>JBJKPA010000266.1:0-6166 GCA_046706905.1 Gemmatimonadaceae bacterium | reverse complement strand
ATCTCGCGCACTGCGCGTCGTGCCACGGGCGCACGGGCAAGGAAGGACCGTTCGCGGTGCTGGTGGGCGGCGATCGGTGGGGGAAGACCGAACCCCCCAGGCTCCGGACGATCGGCAACTACTGGCCGTACGCCACGACGCTGTACGACTACATCAGGCGCGCCATGCCCCAGGAGGCGCCGGGTTCCCTCTCGGCCAATCAGACCTACGCCGTGATCGCCTGGCTGCTGGCGCGCAACGGCATCGTGGATTCGAATGCCGTGATGGACGCGAAGGCGCTGCCGCTCGTGCGGATGCCCGCCCGCGACCGGTTCGTCGTGGACGACCGGACGGGCGGGCCCGTGGTGCGCTAGCCGCCGGCCCCGCTCAGGGCGTCGGCGGCCCCGGCACGAACACCGGCGAGATCCCGTGCGCGCGCATCAGCGCGTTGAGCGCGGTGACGTCCCGTCCCTTCATGGCCCGCCACTCGGCCAGGCGTGCGTCGAGCTCGGCGCGCAGCGTCGAGAAGTTGGCCGCGTCCTGCGCCGTGGGCGCGTCGTCCGATCCGCCCACCGACCCCTCGAGGCTCACGAACTTTGCGTTGAGCTGGATCGGGTAGTTCATGAACAGCCACTTGGCCGCCTTGGCGCGGTACTGGAAGAACTTCACGGCCAGCGAATCGGCGCGCACGTCGAGCGCCTTCGCGGAGTCCACGACCTCGCGCATCGCCGGGTCGCTCGCCAACCGGCCGGCCACGCCGTCGAGCTGCTGCCGCAGGCCGGCGATCTGGTTGAACGTCTCGTGGTCGGCGATGAGCGCCCGGTTGATCTGCTGCATGAGGTCGAGCTGCCGCGCCAGCTCGGCCGGCGTGGCCCGGATGCGCGGATCGAGCGTGACGGTGAGCGGCTGCGTGTACGTGTGCCCGTCGGCGGTGAGGCGCACCGTGTAGTGCCCGGGCACGACGCGCGGCGTCATCGGCTGCCCGGATTCGAAGATCGGTCCGCCCGGCACCTGCAGCGCCGGCGGCCCGGCGTAGTCGAGGCGCCAGACGAACCGGTTGCCGCCCGCCTTCGCCGGCAATGACCGGCCGCGGCCCTGCGATGGGCCGCTGGTGAACCGGTTCACGACGGCGCCGCCCGCGTCGAGGATCTCGAGCGTGACCGGCGTCGTGGGCGCGGACCTGAAGTAGTAGTCGATGAGGGCGCCGCCCGGGGCATTGCCGCCCGTGGTCGGCCCCGCGTCGAGGCTGCCGCCGCCGAGCGGCGTGCGCATCGCGTCGGCGGGCTTGAAGAGATGCACGTTCGCGTCGGCGACCGCCGCCGACGCCTGCCGCAGCGGCGCGATGCCGTCCAGGATCCAGAACCCGCGCCCGTGCGTGGCGAGCACGAGGTCGTTGCCGTGCACCACGAGATCGCGCATCGAGGTGTGCGGCAGGTTGAGCATCAGCGACTGCCAGTGGTCTCCGTCGTCGAACGAGACGTAGAGGCCGCTCTCGGTGCCGGCGTAGAGCATGTGCGCGCGCACGGGATCCTCGCGCACGAAATACACGGAGCCGCTGAGGCCGTCGGCGATGGACGTCCAGCTCCGCCCGTAGTCGCGCGTGCGGAAGGCGTACGACGCGTCGTCGCCCATCATCCGCCCGCTCACCGCGGCGTACGCCGTGCCCGCGTCGTGCGTGGAGGCGTCGATCTGCTCGACGTGTGCCCACTCGGGCAGCGCCTTCGGGGTGACGTTCGTCCAGTGCGCGCCGCCGTCGCGGGTGAGCTGGATGAGCCCGTCGTCGGTGCCGATCCAGATCACGCCGTCGGTGAGCGTGGACGGCGCGATCGCGTAGATCACGTCGTAGTACTCGGCGCCCACGTTGTCGAGCGTGATCGGCCCGCCGGAGAGCTGCTGCTTGCTCTTGTCGTTGCGGGTGAGGTCGGGGCTGATCGCCGTCCAGCTCCGGCCGCCGTCGGTCGTCTTGAGCAGGACCTGCGCGCCCGAGTAGAGCGTGTACGGGTGGTGCGGGTCCCAGGCCAGCGGCGAGGTCCAGCTGAAGCGGTACTTCACGTCGGCCGCGGCGTATCCCTCGGTGTTCTCCGGCCACGGCGTGACGACCTCCGCCTCGCGCGTGGTGCGGTTCCACCGCGTGAGGTCGCCGAAGTACGAGCCGGCGAACACCGTGTCGGGCGCGCCCGGCGCGGGCAGCACGTACCCGCTCTCCCCGCCGGCCACGTCGTACCAGTCCTTGGCCGAGATGCCGCCGCCGTTCACGGCGCTGGCGATCGAATAGGTGCCGCGGTCCTGCTGCGCGCCGTACACGCGGTACGGCGTCTCGTCGTCGGTCGCGACGTGATAGATCTGCGCCGTGGGCTGGTTGGACTCGGTGCTCCAGTGCGCGCCGCCATCGAGCGAGATGCTGGCGCCGCCGTCGTTGCCCTCGATGAGGCGCTGCGGCGCGGTGGGATCGATCCAGATCGCGTGGTTGTCCACGTGCGGCGGGCTGAGGCGCGAGATCGTGGCCCCGCCGTCCACCGACCGGTACATGAAGAAGTTGAGCAGGTAGATCGTGTTCGGGTCCTGCGGGTCGGCCTTGACCTGGAAGTAGTACCAGGGGCGCTGGCGGATGTTCTGGTCGTCGTTGATCAGTTTCCAGTGCGCGCCGCCGTCGTCGGAGCGGTAGAGCCCGCCGGCGTGCGCGTTGATCAGGGCGTACACGTGCTGTCCGTCGGCGCCCACGGAGACCGACGTGCGCCCCCAGATGCCCGGCGGGAGCCCGTGGCCGTCGAGCCGCGTCCAGGTGACGCCGCCATCAGCGGACCGGTATAACCCGCTCCCCGGGCCGCCGTCGGTGAGCGACCACGGCGTGCGCCGCACCTGCCACATCACGGCGAACAGGATGCGCGGGTTGGTCGGATCCATCGCCAGGTCCACGGCGCCCGTGCTGTCGTTCACGAACAGGGTGCGCGTCCAGCTCCTGCCGCCGTCGGTCGAGCGGTACACGCCGCGCTCGTCGTTGGGCCTGAACAGGTCGCCCTCGGCGGCCACGAGCACCACGTCGGGGTCGCGCGGGTCCACCACGATGCGGCCGATCTGGTGCGATTGGCGGAGCCCGACGTCGGTCCAGGTGCGGCCGGCGTCGGTGGAGCGGTACACGCCGTCGCCCGACGCGATGTCGGTGCGGGGGTCGGGCTCGCCCGTGCCGGCGTAGATCACGTTCGGGTCCGACGGCGCCACGGCCAGCGCGCCGATCGTGCCCACGTCGGGGCCCTTCCACGCCGACTCCCACGTCTGGCCGGCGTCCACCGTCTTCCAGACACCGCCGTTCACGGCGCCGAAATAGAAGGTCGAGGGGTTGCCCGGAATCCCGGCCACGGCCTCCACGCGTCCGCCCTCGAAGGGGCCGATGTTGCGCCAGTGGAGCCCGCCGTAGACCGAGGGCGGAATCTGCTGCGCGCCGAGCGCGCACGGGATCAGGACGGGGGCGAGGAGGGCGGACGTGAGGCGGGAACGGGCGGTGGGCATCGGCGGGTCTCGTGGGTGGAGGCGCGCCGGCGGGAGGAGGACCGCGCGCTCAGTGCTTCAGCCAAACGTACGTGACGCAGCCGCCCGCGGCGAGGGTGCCCGATACGTTGAGCGACCCGTTCCCGCTGCTCATCGACATGTTGTTCACCTGCGGGTTGAGCTGGGCCTCGCCCACGGTCGTGCCGGAGGTGGACACCGGCGCCTCGCCGAACTGGTACGTCTCGATCCCCGCGACGTCGAACGGGTTCACGAGGGCGTCGATCCCCTCCTTCAGGAATCGCCCCGTGCGCGGAGGCACCCTCACCTGCATGCCGTCGATGTACAGGTTGCTCTCGCAGATCGCGCGGCCGAAGTACCGCGCGTTGGACACGAGCAGCGTGCCCTGGATCTTGTCGCCGGTGATGAACGCCGAATACGGCGCCGGGCTCTGCAGCCGTCGCAGGTAGAAGCCGTTGGCGATCAGTTCGGGGATCGTGTCCGCCTTTCCCAGCCGCACGGCGCGGTTGCCCACCACGACGACCGCCGGCAGGACGTGTCCCATGTGCAGCAGCGTCACCGTCACCGGCGTCGAATCGGCGGGGCCCGTGCCGATGCCCATGACCACGGGGCTGTATCCGAGTTTCCGAACGGTGACCAGGGTGTGGCCCGCCTGGGCGTAGTACAGCGCCGCGGCGCCGGACTTCGTGGTCCGCGTCATCAGGCCGGTCATGGCGTCCTTGACGTCGGCGCCCTCGATCGGCTCGCCGGTCTCGGCGTCGAACACGCCGACCAGGCGGAAGTGGACGAGGTGGATCGTGCTGTCGGCGGCCTGCGTCGTGTCCTGGGCGCGGACCCGGCGGGCACCGAAGGGGAGCAGCGCGACGGCGAACGTCGCGAGCATCATTGGAATCCCGGAGATCTTCCTGCGCGTCATGCCGGCCTCGGGCACGGGGGGAGGACGAGGTGCGCCGCGCCGTTGAAATATTTGCATACAGTACACGGTCCGCGCAAGGCCTCCCGGTGAGCTGCTCGCAACTTTCGCGTCCTGTGATGCGCGGCGGTCAGCCTCGTGTCAGGAAACGTCCGGCTCGGCCGGGATCAGTGCGTCCGGTGGAGCTGGACCGCGAACGCCAGCGAGGCGTTGGGCGGCGTCACCGTCCCGACGAGGAGCGTGTCCCCCTGGAGATTCCCGTCGAACTGGAAGGAGACCGAGCCGATGCCCCACGCCAGATGCACGGCGGGCGGCGCGTACGTGCCCGTGAGCGGCTGGGACGAATGGCCGCCCGTCGGGATGATCGTGTCGTCGTACGTCCCGGTAATCGCGCCGTTCGCGAGCTGGAGCCGGAACCCGCACGACGAATCCACGCCGCAGAAGTCCGCCCCGGTGGTTCCGACGGCGTTCCAGACGCCGGTCAGCGGCGGGTCGCCGACGAGGGGTGGCCCCCCCGCCGGGCCGGTGGTTCCGGCGCCGCACGCGGCGAGGGACGCCGCCACGGCAAGTGCGGACATCAACGGCGGCCACCGGGGGGTCGGGGTCATCGGGGGCTCCTGGACTGGACGGCTCCACTATCGCCCGCCCCGCCGGACGCCGCAAGCCGGCACGGCCGGCGTCGGCGAAATGCTCATATACCGAAATTCGAAATTCGCGTATCCTCCGGCGGCCCCCGTTTCACACCCCCCAAACGGAAACCGGAGGACCAATGTCGAAAATGCTGCTGGCCGCCTGCGCGCTGGCCGCGCTCGCGGCGTGCGAGACGCCGAGTGCCCCACCTTCCTCGCCCGCCGCGCCGGGGCCGGCGTTCGCGAAGGCCGGCGTCGTGAAGCAGAACTACATGTCGCCACTCGTCGCGGTCTTCTACGACACCTGCAACGACGACACGATCGCCATCACCGGCAAGGCCCACACGGTGACGACCATGGTCAGCACCGACACGAGCAACTATTTCTCGGGCCACACCAACACCGCCGACGTGAGCGGCGTCGGCAAGACCGGCATCAGGTACCGCTTCATCCAGATCTACGATCAGGAGCTCTCGTTCGTGCTCGTTCCGCCGTTCCCCAACCGCTTCCTGGACAGGCAGGTGCTGCGCGTGATCTCGGCGGGATCGGATTCGAACGAGCTGGTGGACGTGACCAACGTCATGATCTTCGACGGCGCGAACTTCACCGTCGAGCAGACCTATCGTAGCCGCTGCACGCCGTAACGGATCGAACCCGGAACGGGGGCCGACGCCCGCCCGACCTCGGGCGGGCGTCTTCGTTCGCGTGGGGCCTCCGGTCCTCACATGGCGCGCCACTCCTCCAGGATCTCGGTGATCGCCTCCGCGGGCTCGGAGCCGGTCTCCCAATCGGTGGGCGAGCCGGCGTCGAGCAGCGCCCGGGCCACGGCGCGATAGTCGCCGCGCTCGGGATGCGAGCGCGAGCCCTCCGCCGCCCACACCAGCGGCTGCCCGTGGAACTCGCGGTCGCGCGCCTCGACCGACGCGCCGTGCCGGAGCAGCACGCGCACCGCGACGGGCTGCCCCGCGCCCGCCGCCGAGTGGAGCGCCGTCTTCCCGATCGAGGGATCGGGACGGTTCGGGTCGAAGCCGCAGGCCATCATCGCCACCAGCGCCGCCACGTCGCCGCGCTCGGCGGCGCGGTGCAGCGCCTCGTAGTGCTCGTCGTTCAACTCCGCCGGCAACGACGGACGCGCACGGAC
>JBJKPA010000265.1:0-3709 GCA_046706905.1 Gemmatimonadaceae bacterium | reverse complement strand
GCCCGGACCAGCCCCGGCGCCGCGTGGCCAGCGGGCGTGGACGCGGCGGCGACGCGCGCCACCTGGTTCACGCTCGGCCTCGGCGCGGCGCTCGCCGTGGCATGGCTGCTCCGGTTGGCGTGGGGCCGGCGGTTCGCCGCCACGCGATCGTCCACCTGGTCGTGCGGCTACCCCGACGCGACGCCGAGCATGCAATACACCGCGTCGTCGTTCGCGGCGCCGCTGCTCGCGGCCTTCCGCGGCGTGTCCGGCGTGCGGGTCGAGCGCACCGCCACCTCCCTGTCCACACACGCGGTCGATCCGATGCTCGACGATGTGGTGGAGCCTGCCTGGCGGGGAGTGGAATCCGTCGCGAGCTGGCTCCGGCCGCTGCAGCGGGGCCGGTTGTCGGCCTATCTGCTGTACGTCGTCGCCGCGCTGGCGGCGGCGCTCGGGTACCTCCTCGTGGCGGGACGGACGCCGTGAGCGCGCCGGTGAACTGGCCGGCCGTCACGAGTTTCGCGGCTCTGCTGCTGATGGCGCCGGGCCTGTCGGGGCTCGCCGTCCGCACCAAAGCCCTGCTCGCCGGCCGCCGCGGCGCTCCGGTGCTGCAACCGTACCGCGACCTGGCGAAGCTCGTGCGGAAGGATGCGGTGTACAGCGATGCCGCGACGTGGGGCGTCCGGGCGGGCCCGGTGGTGCTGCTCGTCTCGCTGCTCGCCGCGGGGCTTCTGCTGCCGCTGGACGGGCGGGCGGCCCCGGTGCATTTCGCCGGCGATTTCGTGGCGTTCGCGGGGCTGCTCGCCCTCGGACGGTTCGCCCTCGTCCTGGCCGGTCTCGACACCGCGTCGAGCTTCGAGGGAATGGGCGCCAGCCGCGAAGTCACGGTGGCGAGCTTCGCCGAGCCGGTGCTGTTCCTGTGTTTCGTCGGGCTGGCCGTCGCGACGGGGGGCGCCTCGCTCAGCGAGGCACTGGGGCCGGCGCTCGCGGCGGCCCACTCCCGGATCGTGGCGACGCTGGTGTTGATCGCGCTCGCGCTGTTCGTACTGCTCCTGGCGGAGAACTCGCGGGTGCCGGTGGACGATCCGGCGACGCACCTGGAGCTGACGATGATCCACGAGGTCATCGTGCTGGACCACGGGGGCCCGGATCTCGCGGTCGTGCTGTTCGCGTCGGCGCTCAAGCTGGCCCTGTTTTCCGCCCTCATCGTAGGCGTGCTGGTCCCGGGCGGCGCGTACCCGACGCGGTTGGCGTTCGGCGGGTACCTGCTCGGTCTGGTGGGGGTGGCGGTGGGCGTGGGCATCGTCGAATCGGTCATGGCGCGTCTGCGGCTCGACCGTGTGCCGCAACTGATCGTCGGCGCGGGAATGCTGGCGCTGTTGGGACTCCTTCTCCTCTTCCGGTGACCGTGCAGACCGCCGCCGACCTCCTGCTGCTGCTCGTCGTGCTGACCGATTTCGCGGTGCTGGGCACGTCGCGGCTCCGCGCGTGCATCCGGGCGATCGCCGTGCAGGGCCTGCTGCTCGGCCTGCTGGCGCTGGTCCTGGCGACGCGGCCCACGGTGCACGTCGTGGGGCTCGCCGCCGGGACGGTGCTCGTCAAGGCGGTGGCGCTGCCCTGGTTCCTGTCGTGGGCGATTCGGGAGGCGGCCGTGCGGCGGGACGTCGAACCGCGCATCGGATTCGTCGCATCGCTCCTGCTGAGCGCACTCATCCTGGCGCTGGCGTTCGCGATCGCGGCCCGGCTGCCGGTGACCGACGTTCCGGAGCCGCTGCTCGTGCCGGTGGCGCTGTCCACCGTGATGCTCGGCCTGCTCGTGCTGACTACGCGGCGCAAGGCCCTGACGCAGGTCGTGGGCTACCTGATGCTGGAAAACGGGATCTACCTGTACGGGCTCACGCAAACGGAAAGCGTGCCGTTCCTGCTCGAGTTGGGGGTGCTGCTCGACGTGTTCGCCGTCGCGTTCATCATGGGCATCGTCGTGTTCCACATCAATCGCGAGTTCGATTCGATGGATTCGGCGCACCTCTCGGAACTGAAGGACTGATGACGCTCATCCTGCTCTGGGCCGTGCCGCTGGCGGCGGCGCTGGTGAGCGCTCTGTTGCCGTCTCCGCGGGTCACGCGGTGGCGCGTCGTGCTGCTCGTCGGCGCGGCGGCCGTCCATCTCGGCCTCACGATCGAACTGTGGAGGGAAGGGCGGGTGACGGCCGTGAACGGCTGGTTCGCCGACGATGCCCTGGGGCTGATCGTGCTCACGGTGACGAGCGTGCTGTTCTTCGCGACGGCGGTGTACACGGTGGGCTTTCTGCAGCGCGCCACTCCGCGCGGCGGCCGGGTGTTCGTGGCCGGCCTGCTCGGCTTCCTGGCGGCGACGACGGTCGTGTCGATCAGCCAGCACCTCGCAATGCTGTGGGTCGGACTCGAAGCCACGACGTTCGCCGTCGCTCCCCTCATCTTCCATCGTCACGACCGCCGGTCGCTGGAAGCCGTCTGGAAGTACCTCGTGATCTCGTCGGTGGGCATCGCCCTCGCGCTGCTGGGGATCTTCTTCCTCGCCACGGCGCAGCACGGTGTTCCCGGTGCTCCGCTGATCGTCGGCGACCTGGTGCGGAACGCGACGCAGCTGCAGCCCGCGTGGCTGCGGGCCGCGTTCGTGTTCCTCGTCGTCGGCTTCGGCACCAAGATGGGGCTGGCGCCGATGCATACCTGGAAGCCCGACACGTACGGGGAGGCACCGGCGCTGGTCGGCGGGTTGATGGCCGGGGTGCTCACGAGCGTCGCGTTTCTCGGCATCGCGCGGATCACCGAGGTCGCGATGGCGGCGCATCAGGCCGCGTTCGTGCAGCCCGTGCTGTTGGCGTTCGGGCTGGTGTCGCTGGCCACGGCGGCCGCGTTCGTGATCGGGCAGGGCGATCTCAAGCGTCTGCTCGCCTACTCGAGCGTGGAGCACATGGGGCTGCTCGTGCTCGGCCTCGGCCTGGGCGGGATCGGCGCCTATGGAAGCATCCTTCACCTCATCAACAACGGGCTCACCAAGGGGTGGCTGTTCCTCGTCGCCGGAAACGTGGTGCTGGCCACGGGCACGTCCTCGGCCGCCGGCACGCGCGGGCTGGTGCGGCGCCTGCCCCTCTCGGGGGCACTGCTCGTCGCCGGCCTGTTCGCGGTCACGGGCTCGCCGCCGTTCGGCCCGTTTCTGAGTGAATTCACGATTCTCCGCGCGGCGGTGGAGGCGGGCGACCTCTGGATCGCCGTCGCGACCGTCGTATTGCTGGGCGTGATCTTCGTGGGGATGGCCGCGGTCGTCCTGCGGATGGCGCTCGGGGCGCCGGACCCCACGCCCGCGCCCTCGCGGGAGAGTGCGTGGCTGGTGGCGGGTCCGATCGCGCTGGCGGGTGCGGTGCTGCTGCTGGGCCTCTACATCCCACCCGGATTGCAGGCGGCCCTGGCACGGGCGGCCACCGCGCTGGGCGGGGGGGCGCCATGAGCGACCTGCGGGGGCTGGGACTGCGGAACCGGCGCGCCGTGCCGCTCGCGGCCGTGGCGCGGGAATCGGTGGACGACTTCCGCGGCACCGTGATCGGCGCCGTGGGGGGGGGGGGGGGGGGGGGGGGGGGGGGGGGGGGGGGGGGGGGGGCGGCGCGGGCCCGGGGGGGGGGGGGGGGGGGGGCGGCCGCGCGGGGGGGGGGGGGGGGGGCCCCCCCCCCGCGGGCCCCCCCGTATAAGTCGCG
>JBJKPA010000264.1:0-3091 GCA_046706905.1 Gemmatimonadaceae bacterium | reverse complement strand
CCGGCGCGCGACGCGGCGTGGCCGTACCTCGTGCTCGTGCTGGCGCTGTGTGCGCCGAATGGATCCTGCGCCGCCGTGCGGGATTCCGGTGATGGGATTTCCCGGCGGCCGTTAGATTCCCCTCATGCCACGCCTCCTCCGCAAATCGGGCGACACCCCCCGCAAGTCCCTCTGGCAGCGCGTCAAGGACGTCGCGCTGCGCGACGTCGGCGTCATGGTGCGCGGCGGCGTGCGCGAGGGATCGCTGGAGGAGCTGGAGCAGCTCCTCCTGGAGTCCGACTTCGGCGTGCCGGTCACGCTCCGCCTCGTGGCCGAAGTCGAGGACCGCGCCAAGCGCGGCAAGGTGAAGACCGACGAGGAATTTCGCGCCGCGCTGGCCGAGGGGATCGAGACCGCGCTGCGCAGCGGAAACAGCGAGCCCGCCCTGGCGCTTCCCGGCACCAAGCCGGCCGTGATCCTCGTGATCGGCGTCAACGGCGCGGGCAAGACGACGTTCATCGGCAAGCTCGCGGCGCGCTTCCGCGACGAGGGCCGATCGGTGATGGTCGCCGCCGGCGACACCTTCCGCGCCGGCGCGATCGACCAGCTCCGGGTGTGGGCGGAGCGCACCGGCGCCGAGTTCCTGGGCGCCACGGCGGGCGGCGACCCGGCGGCGGTGGCGTTCGACGCCATCGACGCCGCGGTGGCGCGCGGCGTGGACGTGCTGATCGTGGACACCGCGGGGAGGCTGCACACCTCCAGCGGACTGATGGACGAGCTGCGCAAGGTGGCGCGCGTGATCGCCAAGCGGCTGTCGGGCGCGCCGCACGAGACGCTGCTCGTGCTGGATGGCACGATCGGCCAGAACGCCGTGATGCAGGCCAGGACGTTCGCCGCCGCGGTGCCGGTGACCGGGCTCGTGGTGACCAAGCTCGACGGCACGGCGAAGGGCGGCGTGGTGGTGGCGGTGCACGAGGCGATCAACGTGCCGGTGAAGTTCCTCGGGGTGGGCGAGGGGGCCGAGGATCTCGCGCCCTTCGATCCTGCGGAGTTCGCGCGGGAGCTGCTGAGCGACGAATAGGATGGCCACCGGCACGCCGCGGGTCACCCTCGAGACGCCCATCACCTACCTGAAGGGCGTCGGTCCGCGCCGCGCGGCGGCGTTCCAGAAGATGAACGTCAAGACGGCGGGCGACCTCGTCTGGCTCATCCCGCACCGCTACGAGGACGCGAGCACGGTGTCGCCGATCGCGCACCTGCGCACGGGCGACGACGCGACGGTGATCGGGCGCGTCGTGTCCAAGGGGATCCTCCCCACCCGCAAGGGGCTCCGGATCTTCCAGGCCGTGCTGCAGGACGACAGCGGGATGATCGAGGCCGCGTGGCCCGGCCAGCCCTTTCTGGACCGCGCCATCGACAAGGGGGACGTGCTGCTCGCCTCGGGCACGGTGCGCTTCTACCACGGGCGCCAGCTCGCGCCGCGCGAGTTCGTGAACCTCGGCCCCGACGACCAGGGCACGGCCGAGGGGCGCGTGCTCTCGGTGTATCCGGCCACCGAGGGGCTCTCGTTCAAGGTCATCCGGCACATCGTGGACGCGAACGTGCCGGCGCTCCTGCCGCAGGTGAAGGAATACTTCCCGAAGGCGATCGTGCAGGCGGCGGGCGTCGTCTCGATCGGCGACGCGCTGCGCATGGTGCACCATCCGCGCACGCTGGCCGAGGCGATCACGGGGCGCGACCGGCTGGCGTTCGAGGAGCTGTTCTTCGTCCACCTGCTGCACCAGCGGGTCAAGGCGCTGGCCCGCGAGACGCGCCGCGGCATCCGGTTCGAGAACCGCCGCAACCTCACGACGCGCCTCCGCGAGTCGCTGCCCTACACGCTCACCAACGCGCAGGTGCGGGCGCTGCGCGAGATCGTGGGCGACATGTGCAGCGACCGGCGGATGCACCGGCTGCTGCAGGGCGACGTGGGAAGCGGCAAGACGATCGTCGCCCTGTTCGCGGCGCTGCTGGCGCTGGAGAATGGCTACCAGGCGGCGATCATGGTGCCCACGGAGCTGCTGGCCGAGCAGCACCACCGGACCATCACAAATCTGCTTGCGCCGCTCGGGATCCGGCCGCTCCTCCTCACGGGGAGCCTTCCGGCGCGGGAGCGGAAGGCGATCGCCGCGCGGCTCGCGCGCACCGAGCCCACGCTGGGCGAGGAGTGGCCGGAGCTGGTGATCGGGACGCACGCGCTGGTGCAGCAGGCCACCGCGTTCGCGCGGCTGGGGTTCGTGGCGATCGACGAGCAGCACCGGTTCGGGGTGGAGCAGCGCCAGGCGCTGGCCGCCAAGGGCGAGATGCCGGACGTGCTGCTGATGAGCGCGACGCCGATCCCGCGCTCGCTGGCGCTCACCGTGTACGGCGATCTCGACCTGAGTTTCCTGGACGAGCGGCCGCCGGGGCGCCGGCCGGTCACGACGGTCTTCCGCGGCTCCAAGTCGCGCGACCGGGTGCTGCAGTTCGTGGACCGGGAGCTCGAGAAGGGACGGCAGGCGTACGTCGTGTATCCGGTGATCGAGGAGTCGGAGAAGCTGGACCTCAAGGCGGCGACCACGATGTACGAGGCGCTGCGCACGGGGCCGTTCGCGCACCGGCGCGTGGCGCTGCTGCACGGGCGCGTGCCGGCCGACGAGCGGGACGACATCATGCGGCGGTTCCGCGACGGCGCGATCGACCTGCTGGTGGCGACGACGGTGATCGAGGTCGGGATCGACGTGCCGAACGCGACGGTGATGGTGATCGAGCATCCGGAGCGGTTCGGACTGTCGCAGCTCCACCAGCTGCGTGGGCGGGTGGGGCGGGGCGGGGAGCAGAGCTACTGTCTGCTGCTCGGCGACGTCGGGCGCGACGCGCGGGCGCGGCTCCAGATATTCGTGGACACTGAAGACGGGTTCGCGATCGCCGAGGCCGATCTGCGGCTGCGCGGCATGGGCGACCTGTTCGGGGAGCGGCAGAGCGGGGAGCCGACGTTCAAGGTGGCCGATCCGATGCGCGACGCGGCGCTGAGCGACCGGGCGCGGGAGGCGGCCGCCGGGCTCCTGGCCCGCGACCCCGAGCTGCGCGCGCC
>JBJKPA010000263.1:0-2669 GCA_046706905.1 Gemmatimonadaceae bacterium | reverse complement strand
GACGCACGCCGTTCGGCGCGCGTCCGGCCGTTGACGAAGGTCACGATCGCGCGGAGCACGCGCTCGTCGGCGTCGAGGTACCCTTCGTGCACGCGCAGCTCGCCCTGGCCGAAGCTCACCATGACCGTGCGGTTGCGGGTGAGCGTGCACCGCTCGATGCGGCGGAGCCCCAGAGCGCGCAGGCGGCCCAGCAGCTCGGCGGCGGTGCGCGGCGGCGCGGCGAGCACGTCCAGCTCGAGCTGGGCGGGATCGGCGCCGCGGCGCAGCAGGGAGGTCAGCGCGCGAAGCGTCGGGACGGTCCGTTGGTGAAGCCGCCGTCGGCGTCCGACCAGACGAGCGTCGCGACCTCGAGCGCGTCGTCGGAGATCACGATGGTGTTCACCGACGACGGGCGGCCGCCCCGCGACCGGTTGGACATCGTGCCGGCAGTCGAGACGACGACGCCCTTGGCGGTGTGCTCGACGGCGTGCACGGATTCCTGGTGGTCGTGGCCGCAGAGCACGAGGTCCACGCCCATCTCGGCGAGCTGCGCGAGCACCCGCTGCGGATGCTTGAGGCCGTAGCGCTGCGAGATCTCGCCCTGCACGGGATTGTGGTGCATCACGACGACGCGGGCCGCGCCGGCGGGCGCGCCGGCGAACACGGTGCGGAGGCGCTCGAGCTGGGCGCGGCTCACGTGGCCGATGATCGAGATGTCGCGCGGGTTCCAGGTGAGCGTGGCCCACCGCACGCCGTGCGCGGTGTCGAGCCCGGCGATCACGGCGCCGGGGAGGCGCAGCACGGGCTCGAGGTCGTCGGCGATGTAGCGCTTGTACTTGTACGTCACGGCGGTCTCGCGCCCCAGCCCCAACGGCGAGAACCACCAGGCGACATCGTGGTTGCCCGGCACGAAGATGACCTTGCTGACGCGCTCGGCCCGCTGGATGAAGACGCGGGCGCGTTGAAACTCACCGGCCCGGGCCCGCTGCGACAGGTCGCCCGAGATGGCCACGACGTCGTATTTCCGTTCCTGGATCAGCGCTTCGAGGGCTTCGTACTGCGCCGGCACCGCCGGCGGGCCGAAGTGCAGGTCGGAGCAGTGGAAGACCGAGAGCGGGCTCACAGCCGGCTGATGATCGCGTCGGTGAATTCGTCGGTGCTCGCCGTGCCGCCGAGGTCGCGGGTCACGGCCTTCCGGTCGCGGATCGTCTCCTCGAGCGCCGAGCGGACGCGGCGGCCGCGCTCGCCCTGTCCCACGTGCTCGAGCAGCATGCACCCGGCGAGGATCACCGACGACGGGTTGGCGATCCCCTTGCCGGCGATGTCGGGCGCCGTGCCGTGCACGGCCTCGAAGATCGCGCCCTGGAGCCCGATGTTGGCGCCGGGCGCGAGGCCGAGCCCGCCGATCAGCCCCGAGATCTCGTCGGAGAGGATGTCGCCGAACAGGTTGGTGGTCACGATCACGTCGTACTTCTCGGGGCGCAGCACCAGGTTCATCGCCATCGCGTCCACGATCACGTCGTCGCATTCGATGTGGTCGTACTCGCGGGCGATCTGGCGGCCGACGTCGAGAAAGAGGCCCGAGGTGTTCTTGAGGATGTTGGCCTTGTGGACGAGGGTGATCTTCTTGCGGCCGTGCATCATCGCGTATTCGAACGCGTAGCGCACGATGCGCTCGCATCCGACGCGGGTGACGACGGCGGTGGACTCGGCCACCGCCTTGGGATCGTCGCCGACCTTCACGTAGTGCTCGACGCCGACGTAGAGCCCCTCGGTGTTCTCGCGGATCAGCACGAGGTCGATGTCGTCGAACCGGCCGCCGTGGACGATGGAGTAGGCCGGGCGGACGTTGGCGTACAGGTCGAAGGTCTTGCGCAGGGCGACGTTCACCGAGCGGAAGCCCTGCCCCACCGGCGTCTCGAGGGGCCCCTTGAGGGCCAGGCGCGTGCGCTTGATCGAGTCGAGTGTGGCGTCGGGAAGCGGATCGTTGTACCGCGCGACCGCGGCCATGCCGGCGAGCTGCGAATCCCAGTCGAGGTCGGCGCCGGCCGCCTCGAGGATGCGCACGGTGGCGCTGGTGATCGACGGCCCGATGCCGTCGCCCGGGATCAATGTGACCGGAATGCCCATGCGCGGAGGGGGGCGGCCGGGGTCCTTACGGCCCGACGACCAGATCGGCGAAATGTGAGGCGAGACTGCGCAGCACGGCGGGACCGAAGGCGGGCGCCGGGTCGCTGCGCACCTCGTAGATCCATCGGAATTCGGTCATGCGCGCGTCCACCAGGACGAGCTTGAGCACGGCGACCCCGCCCGGAGAGCCGGCCGGTGCCTTCTCGAACCCGAGATTCACGGGCAGCAGCACGAACCGCGCCCCGTCCTGCAACGCGATCATCGTACGGAGCTGCGTGGCCAGCGGATCGCCGTAGTACTTGCCGACCTCGATCTTGCCGCGCAGCGGCTCCTCGGCCAGCGCGTACGGATCGGTGGCGTACGTGGAGTTGAGCTCGTACTCGCGCTCGAGCTGCGGCGCGAAGTACCAGGTGCGCCCCATGCCGCGCGCGTCGAACTCGCGGACGATGGCCGAGTCGAGCGCGCGGAGCGTCGCGCGGGGCCGCGCGATCCCCGCGCCCCACCCCCTGGGGTGGTGGAGATCGAGGGCGAAGACCGGCCTCACCACGATGCGCTGCGGG